>JAAYWX010000175.1 GCA_012516225.1 Clostridiales bacterium | reverse complement strand
TTCTTACGGATGCAGCCATCAAAGGCAAGATAGACCGTCTTGTGGGACTTAAAGAAAATGTAATAATAGGAAAGCTTATTCCGGCGGGAAGCGGGCTTGATATTTATAAAGATTTTGACACACAGACAAACGAAAATGTTGAGATTCAGCCCGAGGAATATGTCGACCTCAGCGCCCTTGTAGGTCGTACAAACGCTATTTAAACGCGGATAAACCGGCAATGAAACGCCGGAGCCGGAAAACATATCCGGCTCCGGTATCGGCGCTGGTTTAGGAAAGAACGGAAAACAGCCCGTATGAAACGCAGCTTATAAATGATAAAATTAATCTATTGCGTTAAAAATACGAGGTTTTATCATCCTATTTCTTAAATATGCAAGGTATAATACGGCTGAAAGCCGCGGCATATGACAGTTTTTTAAGTTTTTCTAAATAAAATGGTTGTTTTGCTTGACAGAAATGATGTATACATGATAAACTAACAAAGCCGCATTGAGAGGGCCTAAAGAGAAACTTTTGTTTCCGCCCTGAGAGCGAGACTCCAAGAGAGGCAGGTGCAGAAAAATGAAGCACGCTATTATTGAAACAGGCGGTAAGCAGTACCGCGTTGCCGAGGGCGACATTATTTTTATTGAGAAGCTTAATGTTGAGAGCGGCGATACGGTCACTTTTGACCGCGTTCTGGCCGTTATTGATGAAAACGGAAGCAGTTTCGGTACTCCCATTATTGAAGGAGCAACTGTTACGGCAAGCGTTGTTAAGAACGGCAAGTTTAAAAAGGTTCGCATATTCAAGATGAAACCTAAGAAGGGCTATCGCAACACAAAGGGTCACAGACAGCCGTATACTCAGGTTCAGATCGGTACTATCACCGCATAGTTCCGCCTAAAAATTGACACTTGGAGGTGTAAAGCAGCATGGCACATAAAAAAGGAATGGGTTCAACCAAGAACGGCCGCGACAGCGAGTCCAAGCGCCTCGGGACCAAGAGAGCTGACGGTCAGTTCGTGCTCGCCGGCAACATCCTTGTCAGACAGCGCGGAACTAAAATCCACCCCGGTACGAATGTTGGCCGCGGCGGTGACGACACACTTTTCGCCCTTAAGGACGGAATAGTTAAGTTTGAGCGTTTAGGCAAGGATCGTAAGAAGGTCTCTGTTTACGAAGATTTGGCGCAGTAACTTCTTATAATACGGGTGGGCATTTCGTCCGCCCGTTTTTTATCGGCAAAAATCAAAAAGAAGATGCTTTACCACAGAGCGCATGAGTGGAGAACTTTATAACTATATGATTTTATGACGATAATAAACATTGAGAACAGCTGCCGGGTGCGGCGCTTAAACGCATGGAGGATTGATATGTTTATAGATAAAGCGACAATATCCGTAAGGGCCGGACGCGGCGGCGACGGAGCCGTTGCGTTCCATAGGGAAAAATATGTTGCATCGGGCGGTCCGGACGGCGGTGACGGCGGACGCGGCGGAAATATTATAGTAGTCGCAGACGATAATATGTCCACGCTTATGGACTTTCGGTATAAGCGCAAATACACGGCAGAAAACGGAATGAACGGCCAGGGGAGCAGATGCAAGGGGAAAGATGGTAAAGATGTTGTAATCAAAGTTCCGCGCGGCACGATTATAAGGGACAAAGAAACAGACAGAATTATTAAGGATATGTCTGACAGCCAGCCTTTTATACTTGCCAAAGGAGGCAGGGGAGGCTGGGGCAATATGCATTTCGCCACGCCTACCCGCCAGACACCGCGTTTTGCAAAACCGGGTATGGAAGGGGAGTACAGGGAAGTTGTCCTTGAACTTAAGCTGCTTGCGGATGTGGGGCTTGTCGGTTTCCCCAATGTCGGAAAATCGACACTGCTCTCGGTCGTGTCAAAGGCACTTCCGAAGATTGCTAACTATCACTTTACCACTTTGTTTCCTAATCTCGGCGTAGTTTATGTTTCTGAAGGAGTATCCGTTGTTATGGCAGATATTCCCGGAATTATCGAGGGGGCCAGCGAAGGAGCAGGACTGGGGCATGATTTTCTGCGCCATGTAGCGCGCGGCCGTCTGCTTATCCATCTTGTTGATGTATCCGGCAGCGAGGGACGCGACCCTATAGAAGATTTTGAAACGATCAATAAAGAATTAAGGGAATACAGCCCCGAACTTGCCGAAAGACCGCAGATTGTTGCCGCAAACAAATGCGATCTTCTGCCGGAAGGCAGCAAACTGCTTGAAGAATTTCGAGACTATGTTAAAGAACTCGGATATGATTTCTACGAAATTTCCGCGGCAACACATTCAGGTACTCAGGAGCTTGTTAAAGCTGCCGCAGAAAAACTGGCGGGACTTCCGCCGATTAAGGTCTACGAGCCTGACTATGTGGAGCCGGAACCTGTTATAGATACTTCAGAATCTGTAGAGATAGAACGGTATGACGATGTATGGTTTGTTGAGGGACCATGGCTTGAAAAGCTTGTCGCCACAGTAAATTTCTCCGATTACGAGTCGCGTATGTACTTTGACAGAATGCTGCGTGAAGCGGGGATTTTCGAGCGAATGGAAGCTATGGGAGTAAAGGACGGAGATACGGTCAGCATATATAATCTTGAATTTGAGTATAAATCGTAAAATTAAATCTCAAGGCAAATAGGACGCGTTCAAAGAATAATAAAAGCCGCTTTGACAGTTGCAGTGCAAACGGCTTTGGAAAAACATTCCCGAGTAGATAAGCTCCGCCGCGCGATGCGCGACGGAGCTTTATCTATTGTCCTTAAGGCAAAATCATTAACAAGGCTTTTGGCAGACCTGAGTAAGCTCAACATTTACATTTGCTGATGCAGGAATATTCAATACGTCAAGCAATATTTGCTCATCCGGATTGACTGGTTCTACTTTGAAAATTGCATTTGTGATTGTAGATGTCCCGACAACAGAGCTTGATACAAGCAGATAGCTGCCGTATTTTATATAGGCACCGCCGGCAGGAACAGGGGCGTTTTTGCAAATAAAATCAAAGCTGGCAGGCCCGGTGATATCGGTATTGGTCGGAACAGGAATTAACGTACCGGAATAATATCCTTCGCAGCCGCTTAAATCAAGGAATTTAACAGTTACTCCGGACGGAACCTCCATACGATCATAAAGATTTACCAGAATATCCGGCGACTGATCGACACTGGATATTGTCAGCGTATAGGTTGTTTTATTCCCCTCTATGCTGCAGCATTTGTACGCTTTTAATTTTGCCACTCTGAGGTTGGTGGAGCAGGAAGCGGATGCCTGAGTCCCCAAAGCCGCCGCATTGGCTGTGTTGTTGATGAGATATTTTCCGGGAATTTGTACATTTGCAATTTTAATGTTATAGGTAATCGAAACATTTCCACCGGGAGTGATAGTTCCAAGATTGCCGAATATTCTTACTGTTCCGGGAGTTGCAGTGTCTACTGTGAGTGTGGAAGGGGTTACTGTGATTGGTCCGATGGCAAGCTGAGTCGGGATAAATATAATATCTTCAAACTGTACGTTCTCCAATGAAGCATTGCCGATGTTCCCCACTTCGATATTGTAGTTAAGACTTGCTTGGTTGTTTTTTATTGTATGGCTGCATTTTTTAGTTACCGTGAGCTTTCCCTGAGGATTGCATTTAGGCACCAAGAAACAACCTTCGCAATCGAAGCTTAGAACGTTATTCCCTGCTTTAACTTTTATAGGCTGAGCTGCAACAGGGAAATCGCCTATAATTTCCAAACGATATTCAACGCAGACGCCCTTTCCATAGCGTTCCGAGGTTTCAACCTTTAAAAATTGGAATCCTTCCGGAGCCGCTCCAAAGTGCGGGTCATTTTTAGTTAAAGTAAACGGTACGGGTACAAAATTTCCGCATCCGTCGATTTTTTCGCTGACTATAATATTATCCTGAGAGATAACTTCACATATGATTATGCCAAAATTGCTGATAGCTTTTGTGGCGCTATCGCAGTCTGTAATAAACTTATATGACCAGAAAGATTTGTTCAGACTTGGGACAAAAGCGGGATTTTGTACAATACTTCCGTCAGGCAAAGTCTGACATGCTGGCTGAATTACAGAAACGCCGCTTTTTGGTCCGCAGCAACAAATATTTGAATACGGAGAGCATTCACAAGGCTGGGACGGATTTGCCATAAGATCACTCCTTAATATATTTTGCAGAATACCTGCGCCGTCCTATTATATGATTGCAAGGTTACGGTTAGACATACTTATGGAAAACCGCGGATAATGAATAAAGTCAGACAAGGGAAAAATTTTAAGGCGCCGCAGGGCTTTTATGCCCCGCGGCGCCGGATTTTTAAGGAACTTTTTTATTTAGAGGCGGATATTATAAAGCGCATTAATATGGCGGCAGTTTCGGCACGGGTGGCGGTTCCTTTAGGGTCAAGAAGTCCGTTTCCTTTGCCGGAGATAATACCTTCTTTTATTGCCCAGCAAAATGCATTTTCCGCATATTTGCTGACGCTGTCTGCGTCAGAGAAATTATTGAGGCTTCCGCCGCTGTAATCAGGTGAACCGGCATATCGGTAGATTATTGTTACCAATTGCTCGCGGCTTATTTTCATTTCAGGTTGCGAGCCATCAGAAATGCCTGTTCCCTTTACCCAGTTTTGCGCTTTCTCATACCAATTGCTGCCACCTGAAGTTTCTTGACCGTCATAGCGAGCCAAAACGGTAAAGAGCATTGCTCGAGTCATTTCCGCATTGGGGGAAAAGGTGTTTTCCGCTGTACCGCTTAAAAGTTCACGACTTGAAGCAAAGCAGACAGCTTCAGACGACCAATCGCTGTCATGCACATCGCTGAACTTCTTGCTGTTGTCGGAAATTTCAATCTTTGCGCTTTCGGTAAGATTAAACGTAATTCCGTCGTCAGTTGGGACAGAGTTTTTAATTATCTTTCTGCCTCCATCGGGATATATTATGGCGGCTACATTTCCCGGCTTAAGCTTTCCGGAAGTCGGGATTGTAACAGTTGCCTTGCCAATACCTTTTGGTATGCCGATTTCAGCGCTTGTCTTGCCATCTGTATTTGTTTCAGCTTTTATAGTTGTGCCGTTATTGCGAGTTTCGCTGAAGATTACAGAGCCGTCCCCTTTTTTGATTATTTCGGTTCTGTCGCCGGAAGCAGAAGTTTTTGTCGTAGTTACAGTTCCGTCCTTCTAGGTTTCGCGGACAGTTTTTGATCCATCTTTGCCGTTGGTGGTTTCAACAAGAGTTCCCGTTAAGTTATCTTTGGTAATAGTTGTTATACTTCCGTCAGGATTAACTATTGTTGAAGTATCTGTTTCACCTATGTTTCCGGATCCGCTGCCGCTTGAGGGAAGCTTCGGAATTATTTCGGTTTTAACCGCGCCGCAGACGGTGCAGGTATATTTCATAACTCCCGGTTCGGTTTCCGTCGCAGGCTTTTCAACTATGCCGCTGTCCCATGTGTGCGGAGCTGTTTCACTCGCGCCGCAGGCGCAGGTGCGCTTGTGGTTTTCCGGACCGTCAGAAACCCATTCGCCGAAGCTGTGGGTATGGACGACCTGCCATTTTAAAATGGGATATCCGCTGTTTATAGAAGATTTTCCGGAATAGTCCGCAGTAAAGGCGTCTCCGAGTGAGGAAAGAAAGTCTGCTGTTTTCATTTCATCCGAGCTTTTGCAGCCTTCGGTGCTGGATAGATTATATATGCCATAGCTGGCGCTTCCGCTCAAATAGTAGTTGTTTGAAAGCTTGGGAGCCGTAGCGTTACCGGCGATTGCGGCTGAATAAGCGGCATTCACCATGCCGGTACTATAGCAATTTTTAATGTTGCCTGTTCCCATAAGGTAGCCAGCAATACCGCCTATTGTTTTGCTTTTAGTATCGGAAGTACTTACTGTACCGGTGTTGTAGCAGTTATGGACATTGTCTAAAGCATATCCGGCGATACCGCCTATGTATCCCTTGGTGCCGGAAACAGAACCGGAGTTGAAGCAACAGCAAATGTCAGCTTTAGCCAAAGTTTGACCGACGATTCCTCCCACATACTGTGCGCCAACGGTTACAACATTTCCAAAGTTGGCACAGTTTTCAATATAGGAGTTTGTTTCGCAGTATCCTGCAATTCCACCAATAGCTGTGGAGGTTCCGGATATGTCTGCTTTATTGGTACAGCTTTCAATTTTGCCGCCATTTTTTCCGGCGATGCCGCCAACATAGCTTTTGGCACTGATAGTTCCTGCAACAGTTAGGTTTTTAATTGTGCCGCTGTTAACCGCAATAAAGCCAAAGCCGGAGGAGTTTTGATCGCAGGCGTTAATGGTGACAGTGTGTCCCTGTCCGTCGAATGTACCGGCAAAATTTTTAAAATCTTTTGTGGAAATGTAGTATCCGATAGGATTCCAGGCTGTACCGCTTGCATCTATATCCGCCGTCAGAAGAACAGTTTTGTCTTTATAGCTGTCACCTTCGTCTACAGCTTTTGCAAAGGCTTGCAGTTCTGCTATCGTTCCGATTTTGATTATGTTGTCGACAATCGGAATTACTTCGGTTTTAACCGCGCCGCAGACGGTGCAGGTATATTTCATAACTCCCGGTTCGGTTTCGGTCGCAGGCTTTTCAACTATGCCGCTGTCCCATGTGTGCGGAGCTGTTTCACTCGCGCCGCAGGCGCAGGTGCGCTTGTGGTTTTCTGGACCGTCAGAAACCCATTCACCAAAGCTGTGGGAGTGAGAGGGAGACTGACCTTCGTTATAGTAGTTTGTTCCGTCTGTAAGGACAGCGTTGCTTTGAGTCCTGAATACAGGGTGAAGATCTTTCCCTATTGTCTGCCCGTAACTGCTGCCCAGGCTGTAAGCTACACTGCCGTTTTTGAATGCTTCGGCAGTCTTTCCTTTACGGTTAGGAACAGATGTGTTCTCCTTGTCTGATAAATAATAGCAATTTTTAAAAATATTGCCGTTATTATATACATTTCCGAGTGGATCGGCTCCGTCGGCAGCGGTTATCTTTCCCATATTATAGCAATTTATTATACTACTTTCGTTTTCGCCGTTTGTGGCAAAGGCAACTATGCCTCCGGCATGATTAGCAGAAGCAGTGATATTTCCAAGTTTATAACTGTCCTCCACGCCGAATCCTGAGTCTTTGGCGATAATACCGGCTGCCGAGTAAAAAGCCGTTATGTTTGCGTCATTGCAGCACTTTTTTACTTTTGAGGCTTCACTGTAACCAAGAATTCCTGCAGCGTAATTTTTTGCATCAACCGATCCCTTGTTGGTGCACTCCTCTATGCTTGAGCCGTATCCTACAGTGACGCCTGCTATACCTCCGGCATATGTAGTACCGGTGACCGTACCGTTGTTTATACAGTTGTTTATAAGTTTTTCACCCTGAGCCGTTACTCTTCCGGCTATACCGCCGACAAACTGCAGGCCGCTTATAGCGGCATTATTGGTACAGTCGCTTATTTTGCTCATCATAAACATATGCCCCGCAATTCCGCCAGCGCTGTATGCTTTGCATATGACCGAGGCATTATTTTCGCATTTTTCAATATTGCAGCCTGCTGCATAACCGGTTATGCCGCCGGTAGAACCTGTAAACTGGACATCACTGACACTGACAATCCTGTTTGTCACAGAACCGGCAACGCTGCAACCTGAGATTTTGCCGCTGGCATATCCGGCTATACCGCCCACATAGCCCAACTTTTGTCCGCCGTCAACTGTTCCGTTAAAGGAACAGTTTTCTATAGATGCTCCGCTGCTTTTTCCGACAAGCCCACCGACATAGTCGCCACCAGTAACTTTTCCCTTAAGATTAAGATTCTTGATTGTACAGGTGGAGGAAAGTTCCGCGAAAAATCCTTGATAATTTTGTTCGCAGTTTACATAAATTCCGGAGATCGTATGGCCCTGACCGTCTAAAGTACCTTGAAATCCATTCAGCGCAAACCACTGGTTAGCGGATACACCATATCCAGATGAAGTTAGTCCTCCCAAATCTATATCTTTACCAATTTTAACGGTAGCATCTTTAAAATTATTCTCATTGATATTTACGATATCGGCAAATCCTCTGAGATCTTCCGCGGTATTGATTACATAGAGGTTCTTGTCCGCCGGCTTATCGTACCATTCATAAGCCTCTTTTTGTTCTTTCTCTGTGATGATAGGTTTGAAGCTAATGTTGCTGCAGGAAGCAGCATAAGTCTGGGCATATGAGCCGGGAAATCCGTACAAATCCATACCGGCAAAGCCACTGAAAAAATTTTCGGGAATATATTGCAGAGTTTCAGGGACAGTGATGGATTTAAGATTGTTTTTGCATGAATTCTGATCTATATAGTGGCTTTGGAACAGAAACTCGGAAATTCCCAGTGTTCCGTCAGACAGAACAAGATTGGTATTTTCGGGCATAACACTGCGCTTGTATTCCGAAGAACCGCTGGCAGAATAAGGGCCAAAGTATAAATATGCCACTTTTCCAGCGTATACGATGCCTTCAAACTTGCCAGCCTTCCAAAGATTTTCATAGGTTTCCTCAAAAATTGTTTCCGTAAAGGCATCGGATTCAATAGTCGTCACGCCAGGTATATTGAGAGTAGCTAAACGTCTGCACTGATAAAAAGCGGAATTCCCGATTTTTTTCACGGAGTGAGGCAAATTGAGTTCAGCCAAACTATTGCACATGGAAAAGGCCGAATCTCCAATTTCGGAAATACCATTAGGAATTGTAAGTTCCAAACGGTAATCAGAACCAGATCCATAAAACATATAGTCAGCAATTTTTTTCATATTGGGAGAGAGTTTAACGACGGTTAAATTTTTGCAATAGGCAAATGCACCAATAACGCCGGAAGATGTAGAAGCATAGCCGTCTTCCACTTTAGTAATGCTGTCTGGCAGTTCGACCCATAAAATGCTGCTTCCCATGAATGTTTTATTGCCTATAGCGGTAACAGGGAGTTTTTTGCCATTGATATCAAGAGTTGAGGGAACGATTACATTGGTTTGGGTACCGATATACTTTGTAAGCTCTACTTCTTCTCCATTGTTTATAAGATTATATTCCCATACATCGCTTATAGGGTTTGCGCTAACACGTTTTTCTCCGCAGACAGTGCAGGTATATGTAATACCATTGTCTCCGGTTGTCCCGTTGTCCCATATGTGCAGAGATGTTTCCCTGTGGCCGCAACCGCTACACGTCCGGCTGTGAGTCGTTTCTCCGTTGCTTACCCATGGCCCGTATGTATGTTCATGCGTTTCAGTACCAAGCAGCTTATCGGCGGCAGTTTCAAAATTTATTGCTCCCCAGCCAAAGAAAATATCAAATCCTTTTTCGCCTAAGTCGGTGCAGGTCTGCTGCAAAAGCTGTTTAAAGCCGTCTTGATTTATATTTGGATTGATGCTTTTAGCCATAGCGCCGAGAGCGGCAACTTGCGGAGCGGACATAGATGTTCCAGATTTAACAGAGTACTGGTTAGTTTTATTGTCTATAACAGCGATCTTGGCTCCCGGAGCGGATACATATACGCTGTCTCCGTACTGTGAATTTTGGTAGCGGGTATTACCGGTATCCAAGGCGGCAACACCTATGACAGAATCAAAGGCAGCGGGGTAAAAAGGCGTGCTCGTACCGTCGTTTCCGGCGGCCGCGACCACTAAAACACCCTTTGCGACTGCAGCGTCACAGGCGGATTTCAGCGCTTGGGACGCATCCTTTCCTCCGAGGCTGAGATTAATGACATCGGCACCGTTATCAACAGCATATTCTATCGCTGATATTACATGTGCAGTATCAGCATCCTCAACGCCGAAAACCTTTAGAGGCATAATTTTTACTTCTGGCATAATGCCGGCAACGCCGGTACCATTGTTGGTCTTTGCAAAGATAATACCGGCTACATAAGTACCATGGCCGCGGCTATCTGTTACATCCGTATTCTTTGCTAAAAAATTATACGGTTTGACAATTTTTTTAGAGTCGATATCTTCATGACTTTCTCCATTGCAGATACCAAACATACCGCTGTCAATTACCGCAACAGTAACCCCTTCGCCATATTGTCCTTTAGACCATGCTTTTGGAACTTTCATTGCATCCAAATTCCATTGGGCTCCGCTTGTATAGAGGGTATCGTTGACATTACTGTCAAGGGGATGCAATTTGTAGTTTGGTTCAATATATTCAATGGCGGATAATGGAACCATTTTTTCAATTTGCTCCATAGAGCTCGCAAGAAAGATGTCGTTTTCCGGGGAAATTACTTCCAGTTCGGATTTTAAGTCAGAAAAGAGAGAAACCGCTTTGGATTGTTTCAATTTTACAATATAGCCGTTGCAGTTGTTTTCGCTTTCAGTGGGAATGTTCTGAAATTGATCAGCATAATTGTTTTCTGATGCCGAAACTTGCAGCGGCGGCAGCAGTGATATAATCAGTAAAAAAGCGAGTAAATAAGCTGTTATGCGCCTTGGTGTAGGTTTTTGTTTCATTTTCTCGTTCCTTTCCGGTGCAATATACTCATTATAGTTTTTTATAAAAACATATAGAGTTAAGCACTATTTTTAGCGGGTCACAAGCCCGTACGGGGGATATTCTGTAAAGAAACGGAGGAAAATCTCGCTTTTGCTCTTTTCCGTAAATGTTGCTTGATAGGAGTGCATAACTATGCAGCTGCTGCATTTCCATGGAAATGTTGCGAAGCTTACAACAAGACAGGCGGCAGGGAAGGCTGCCGCCTGTCTTTTATTCGTATTTTTCCGGTCGTAAATTAGGCCGGAACTTATTCATACAGCTTCATAAGCCGCTCAAGATGTTCGTATCTCGCTTTCGCGTTTGCTTCCGA
>JAAYWX010000174.1 GCA_012516225.1 Clostridiales bacterium | reverse complement strand
GGCAACAAGGATGGCAAGGCCTAAAAGCTCATATTTGTAAACCTTTTCCCATTTGCCCTCGGCTCGCTTTTCAAGCCTTGAAACCATCTTTTCAAGCCCTGCGCTTTTTTCCCTCAGCCATGCGAAAATTTTTCTTATAAACACGATTATAAACGGGACAGGAACCATGTTGCCTAAAATGCTTATAAGCATTGCCTGCCAATGGCCAAGCCCCATTGAAACACCGACCGGAATTGCTCCCCTCAGTTCTACGACGGGTGCCATCGAGATTAAAAAGGTCAGCAGCATTTTGCCCAGTTCGGTTTCTTTAAGCACATCAAACAAAACTTTTTTCCTCCGAATCAATTAAAGCATTTTGGCAAGAAACTGCCCCGTATAGCTTTTTTCACAGCGGGCGCAGTCTTCGGGAGTTCCCGCAAAAACAATTTCACCGCCCATATCGCCGCCTTCGGGCCCTAAATCTATAATGTAGTCAGCGCACTTAATGACGTCCAGATTGTGCTCTATTACAATAACCGTATTGCCCGCATCCACAAGCTTTCCGAGAACTTCTATAAGTCTGTGGACATCCGCTACATGGAGTCCTGTTGTAGGCTCGTCCAGAATGTAAACCGTTTTTCCGGTGCTCCTTTTGCTAAGTTCGGTAGCAAGCTTTACCCGTTGCGCCTCACCGCCCGACATAGTTGTGGATGGCTGCCCGAGCCTTATATATCCAAGCCCGACCTCGTTAAGGGTATCAAGCTGTTTTTTTATCTTCGGAATATTCTCAAAAAAAGACGCGGATTCCTCAATGGTCATATCCAAAACTTCCGAAATGTTCTTTCCTTTATATCGAACCTCCAGCGTTTCTCTGTTATAGCGTTTGCCTTTGCACACTTCGCAGGGGACAAATATATCCGGAAGAAAGTGCATTTCAATTTTTATCAGTCCATCGCCACAGCAGGCCTCACATCTGCCGCCTCGGACGTTGAATGAAAACCGCCCAGCATTGTAGCCGCGCATTTTTGCATCCTGTGTAGAAGCAAAAAGGTCTCTTATATCGTTAAATACTCCGGTATAAGTTGCAGGATTTGACCGAGGCGTCCTGCCTATAGGGCTTTGGTCGATATCTATAACCTTGTCCACATATTGCAGCCCTTCTATGGTGTCGTGTCTGCCCGCACGTGTTTTGGCATGATTGAGTTTTGAGGCAAGGGCTTTATAGAGCACTTCATTTATCAGAGAGGATTTTCCGCTGCCTGAAACTCCGGTAACGCAGGTCAGAACGCCAAGAGGAATTTCAACATCAATATTCTTCAAGTTGTTTTCTTTCGCACCGCGTATTACAAGACTGTGCCCATTTCCCTTTCTCCGTTCCGAGGGAACCGGAATAAATTTTCTGCCGCTCAGGTACTGCCCGGTAATAGAATGCTCACAGGCGCATATATCCTCGATCGATCCGGCACACACAACCTCGCCTCCGTGTACGCCTGCTCCCGGGCCTATGTCAACGATATAGTCGGCGCTGCGCATGGTATCTTCGTCGTGCTCCACGACAATAAGTGTATTTCCAAGATCCCTCAAATCCTTGAGTGTCTTTATAAGCTTTTCGTTATCCCTCTGATGAAGCCCTATGCTCGGCTCATCAAGGATATACAACACCCCAGTAAGTGAGGAGCCTATCTGTGTTGCAAGCCTTATTCTCTGGCTTTCTCCGCCCGAAAGACTGCCTGCGGAACGGGAAAGGGTAAGGTACTGCAATCCGACACTTTTTAAGAATTCCAAACGTTCACGGATTTCTTTAAGTATTCTGTTCGCTATCATAGCGTCCCGCGGCTCCAGCGACAGACTGTCTATAAACGCCAGTTCTTCGGTAACTGACATTGCGGTAAAATCGGTTATCCTGATTCCGCCTACGGTAACAGCAAGAACCTCTTTCTTAAGGCGCAGACCATGGCAGTCCGGACATTCATATTCGCCCATGCACTGCATAAGCTCATTGCGCATAGAAGGGCTTTGAGTTTCCCTGTAACGGCGTTCTATGTTGTTGGCAATTCCCTCAAAAGGCTGATAAAGCGTTCCTTTGCCGCGGGGCTGATCGTAATAAAGAGTCAGTTTTTCGCCTTTGGTGCCATAAAGGATAACATCTATTATCTCAGGCGGAAGTTTTTCGATAGGTTCGGTTAAAGAGAACTTATATTTTTTTGACAGTGCCTCAAAATACATCCTTGATATCCCATCGGCGCGGACATTTCCCCACCCGCTCGCGCATATTCCGCCGTCCATAATGGAAAGTGACGGATTTGGAATAATCAGTTCCGGCTTTGCGCTGAGTTGGATTCCGAGACCACCGCAAGTGGGGCAGGCACCGTCCTGATTGTTGAAGGAGACCATTCTTGGTGTAAGTTCCTCTATGGATATGCCGCAGTCATCGCAGGCGTAGTTTTGAGAAAACATCAGGTCTCTTTTTTCATCCGGAATATCGACTATGACAATACCACCTGCGAGCGAGGCCGCAGTTTCGATAGAGTCCGTCATGCGCTGGACGAAGTCATGCCTGACGGTCAGCCTGTCCACCACTATTTCTATACTATGTTTTTTGTTTTTATCAAGGCGTATTTCCTCACTCAGATCATAAAGGCTCCCATCGACACGGACACGCACATAGCCGCTTTTCCTTGCGTCATCAAAGACCTTTTGGTATTCACCTTTTCTCGAGCGTACGACAGGGGCAAGTATCTGAACTCTTGTGCCTTCCGGAAGAAGCATTATCTGGTCAATTATTTGGTCAATTGTCTGCTGGCGTATTTCCTTGCCACATTTCGGGCAGTGAGGAACGCCGATTCTTGCCCAGAGCAGGCGCAGATAGTCATATATTTCAGTAACTGTTCCTACTGTCGACCGAGGGTTTCTTGATGTGGTTTTCTGATCGATGGAAATTGCGGGGGAAAGCCCTTCAATAGAGTCCACATCGGGCTTTTCCATCTGTCCCAAAAACTGGCGGGCGTACGACGACAACGACTCCACATAGCGGCGCTGCCCCTCAGCATATATAGTATCGAACGCAAGCGAAGACTTTCCGCTGCCGGAAAGTCCCGTAAAAACCACAAAGCTTTCTCGCGGAATTTCAATATCTATATTTTTCAGGTTGTTTTCTCGTGCACCTTTGACTATAATATTACCACGCATACTTTTTCCTTGTATCCTTTTATCTTTATATTAACCCGCCGATACGGGAACGGTATAACCGGGCAAAATTTATGCATATTGGTATATTATATCCGATAAATGTTAACAATTCAAGGCAGATAAGCATAAAACCTAAGGCTTATCTGTATTCAGCGAATAAATGCATGGGAAAACCAGTTGACAGCTTAAAATTAATGTGTTATTATACCAAAGCGACCGAAACGGAGAGATGTCCGAGTGGTCGATGGTGACGGTCTTGAAAACCGTTGTGCGAAAGCACCGGGGGTTCGAATCCCTCTCTCTCCGCCATTTTTCTTTTTTGGAAAGAAAGTCCCCAAAGCTTGCAGCTTTGGCGGTTGGGACGGTTTAGCTTATAAGTTTATACCACATTTTTAGTTCGGCATGGAGAAGTACCCAAGAGGCCGAAGGGGCTCCCCTGCTAAGGGAGTAGTGCGTGATGAGCGCAGCGAGGGTTCAAATCCCTCCTTCTCCGCCAGAAAAGCAATAAGTCCTCGTAATTTCTTGGAAGTCAAGGGATTCGAGGGCTTGTTTTTTTACATGTTCAGTGTCTGCATCCGGATGATGTTGCCAAATGGTATACGCATATGATTATGCTGACTGAAATTCCGGAGCTGTCCTTGATTGCTTATGGCATAATGTGCTATAATAAGCCGCAAAACGACCTGTATGCATATATGCTGGCGCAGACGTTGCAGATTTGAAGTCAGCTTTACAAAAATGCCGGCTTTGCAGATGTGTGAATCTGCTTACGCAGAGCTTGGAGGTATAAAAATGCGTGTAATGCTTGGAGTGAAAGACATCGAAAAGCTGCTCAATTATGTAAGCTTTGACATGTATTCAAGGCTGATTGCCAACCGGCATATATGCTTTCCGCTGGAAAACGGAGCATATCTAATTGGGTTTCATTTCTGTGATATAAGAAATCCCGCTCAGAAGGACGAAAGAGTATGTATTTATTGCAGTACAGAGGACTTTATTTTTATCACAGACAACAAGCGATGCATTGAACTGATGAGCAATATCGATGGCAAGGCGGAAACCTACAGGCAGCTTCTCCAGTTTTTTAACGTTATTACAGCCAGCGATATGTATGAGCTTGAAAAGTTTGAAGACCGGATAACAGATCTTGAGGACAGCTTAATAAAAGAGAAAAAATCAAAATCGAAAAACTCTGACATGATAATAAGCATGCGACGCGAATTGCTTAAAATGAAGCGTTACTATGAACAGCTTGCACTTATAACTGAAGATTTGACTGAAAACGCAAACAAGGCCTTTAATGCCGAGCTTCGTTTGAGGTTTGTATCTCTCGACAAACGCATGGACTACCTGCTAAACTCCGTCATGCATCTACGTGAGTATATAACGCAGGTTAGGGAGGCATATCAGGCACAGATTGACATTGAGCAGAATCAGATAATGAAAATATTAACTGTGACCACATCAATCTTTCTTCCGCTGACACTCATTGTAGGCTGGTATGGGATGAACCTGCAGATGCCGGAATTTAGCTGGAGCTTCGGTTACCCTTTTGTTATTATACTCAGTATTGTGGTCTGTACCGGGTGCATAGTTGTTTTCAAATGGAAAAAATGGTTTTGATAAAATAGAAACTGTCAGCCGGCATTGCATTAAGCGATGCCGGCTGACAGTTTTTCAAATAAGTTTTCAGGTATATGCCACAATTACGCGAATACGGCCGCCGCTGCTTGGCAGCTTGTCGTAATAGCCTTTCAAAGTGTAGCTTCCTGTATTGCTGACTGCGGAAATGCTGGAGAGCCTGTAGCTGCCGTATTCACAAATATATATGGCAACGTTATCTCCGAGCGCGTACTGTGTACCATCGGATGATGTTGCATAAGCGGAATTAAGCGAGGATAGCGTAAAACCTGTAAGGTTCTTCATGCTGATTATGCCGCTGTTACCGAACTCGATCTGCACAGGACCGGTGGTTACGCCGAAAGCGGTGGAACCACTTGCTGTGGAACCTGAAATTCCATCTACAATGTAATTATAAGAGCTTGCAACGTTCATTGAATCGTATGATTCGTTTGCACTTGTAAGTATACCGTATTTATACATATCACCGGTTACATTGTTCAGTATCATGTCACTGATTTTGCCCTGCGAATCCAGAACATAGTAGCGGACATCGCTACTGCTGAGTGTAATGCCGGCCAGCCTTGAAGGATAAACTCTCAGATAAGAACCGTTGCCTGTAGAATCGAGAATCTGGACATTTTCCGCAAAACTATATGAGGCAAAGGCGGTTCCGGTAGAATTAACAGTTCCAGAAAGATTTGATTCGCCAAGCAGCCCAATTGAAGCTTTTCCGTCTGAGAAACTTACCTTAACCATGCTGCCTTTACTGAGACCTGAACTGTTGTATTCATATTCGTATGTACCCCCATCAGTGCAGGTTACCGTGACAGTAGGGGATGAATAGCTGCGGCCTGAACTGTCCGTATATGTTTTTGATCCTGTGGATATAACAAAACCATATTTTGTAGTGTTCAGATTGTTTGGTTTTAAAACGCCGACCACATCGCCTTTCATGCCGAGAAGGAGCGTTACCGAATCGCCGATTTTATAAGTACCCATATCGGAGAGAGCGTAAGCGGCAGAGGAAGTGGCAATCGGATAGATCTTTCCGGCCACAGTTACGGAAGTTGGGGCGGACGTACTGGGAGAAGCGGCAGTATAAGCGCCGGTTATATGGTTGCGGTAAACCCAGATAGTTCTCATGCCAGAATTATAATAATAAACATCATAGGTGGAAACTGCCGAAAGGCTTGAAACCGATCCGTTTTTGTAAACGACCGCCGCGCTGGAAGCAAAGGGGAGGAGGGAAGTCCATGAAGAATCCTCTACAATGAAGGGGCCGTTCATGTTTGCAAGAACAAGAGAGGAATAGTCAAGTTCACCTGAAATGTTTACGGCATATCCAAGAG
>JAAYWX010000173.1 GCA_012516225.1 Clostridiales bacterium | reverse complement strand
TGCCGAGGCCGCCCCCTTAACCGCGGATTATCCTGTTCCATGCGACGGTACACTGTACTACCTGTGCCGCGAAAGATGCTGTCTGCCGCCGACAGATGATATTAATGCACTAAAGGTTTCTCTGTCCGAAATCGGCAGTCGTAAAAAATAGCTTCAGCTAAGGCGCTTTATTACACCGCACGCAATTTTTCTTCCGGAATTTCCCGAAGGCTGTGTTGTAAAGTCATCGGGTTGTCTGTGTATTACAACGGTTTTTCCTATTACTGAACGGACTTTAAAGCGGTCTGTCAGCACTGAACACCACGCAAGCCCCCTATTTGAAAACAGCGGAGGAAGATCTCCTGCATGGGCAGGATGAATACAGCCTTCCGGATTAAAATGTCCTTCCGTATCGGCAAAGGGGTCATCCGCGTTTCCTGTGCAGCTTGATCCAGAATGTATGTGCATTGCAAATACCGGATTTGAGCACGATGAATTTTCTTTGTCCGGAAGCCCCCATATCTCGGAAGTAACAATCACTCCTTTCGGAGTCTGGCAAAAAGATACGAGGCCCTTTATTTCCGGATATTCGTCCGAACCTGAAATAACGGCCGCTGCATCGGGGCGGCGGCAACGTATTTGACTGAGAAAATATGGAGAAGAGCATGATTCTTCCATATATACCCCTCCTGTTCTCATTATATGCTGCCTCCTTAAACCCGCTAAAACGGCTAATATTTTAACGCAATATTTTGAAAAACATTTAATCCCTCATAATATGTGAGGGATATTTTTTTGTGACAAAGCGGCGAACACCGTACAGAGTTTTGACATATTATATGTTAGCCGCAGGTCCCATACGGTCTAATAACACAACTGAGTCCATACGCGGATAGCGGCAAAAAACGCAGATAGGACAGCTACAGGCTCACTCATCGACATCCTCCCTTCAGGCGGCATATAGACCATATGCCGCAGTACATCACAAAAGACAACCGGACCTAAAAAAGATATATGTCCGCATAGCACCCGCAGAAATTAAATTTTTGAAAGGAGGGAACTTGATGAATTGTGATTACAGATGCAGCTGCAATTGCTGCCTTGAAATCGTAATCAGCATACTGGTAGCCGCCGCTGTGGGAGTACTTTTTGCATATGGCTTTATATCCGGAATTATAACTGCCCTATGGATAGTTTTTGGCCTTGCCGTGCTTGCTCTGATCCTATTCGTGGCAGGACTTTATACTTCCGCGCTTTCTTGCAGGCATACTCCGCTTGCGGAATGTATATGCTGCAAAGGAAAATGTCTTTTGGCCGGAATCATCGGAACCATAGTACTGGCTTTGGCCGCGCTTTCTATCACTTTAGTTCAAGGTTCAATCTGGGTTATAGTCCTGATTTCAATAGCGGCATTCTTTGCTGCATTTATGCTGGCTGAGCTGGTTGTGCTGCTTGTCTGCATTATAAACAAAATCTGCTGCAGAACATAGCTGCAACAGTTTGCGCAAAAGAATAAGCCCTTAAAGAGCGCTTTATAAAACGCCCCGCGGATTTTCCGCGGGGCGTTCCCCATTCTTGGCGTTATGACAACATCTTTCCCTCTATGCTCTCCTGCGCAGGGTTGTCAAGAATCCTGCCCTGATAGTCAAAACGTGAACCATGGCAAGGACAATCCCAGCTTTTTTCATCGGGATTCCACTCAAGCTGGCAGCCCATATGCGGACAGCGTATATCAACAACAAAGCTGCGACCTTCTTCATCTTTGTATATCCCGTACTTCTTCCCTTCGTATTCAACAATGCCCCCATGTCCTTTGGGGATATCGCGAGCGTTTTCAGTCGGTATGAAAAAGAGCTCTTTGCCCACTCCCTTTGCCGACTGAATGCCATTTTTCAGCATTGATTTTGCAGCGGGCGGTGTTGTCAGGCGCTGAGGAGAATATACTGGAGCGCTTGGATGCCTTTTTCCAGTTATCTTTGCGCTAATTAAAAGAGCGGCAATCATCGAATTTGTCATTCCCCACTTATTAAATCCTGAACAGATATACCAGTCCGGTCTTGACCTTGAATACCTAC
>JAAYWX010000172.1 GCA_012516225.1 Clostridiales bacterium | reverse complement strand
GTTTTACAGCTTTGCGCAGTTCGTCGTTGTCAAAATTGCCTGCCGCGGCGCGCATGCCAAACTCTTTTCCGGCAAGGTAGACAGCGTCAGCACCGTAATGGAGCGCCATCATAAGGCGCTCCATATCCCCGGCGGGAGCCAGTAATTCCGTTTTCAAAGTGTCCTCCTATCGGCGGGAAATTCCATATAGCACGAGTTTTATAAAATCAGTATTTTTGAGTTGCGACAAATGCATTAAATTCACTTGCACTGGCAAAGAAACGGTGAGTACCGGTGGATTTGTCAAGCGCATAGTAATAATAGTTTGTAGAGGCGGGTTTCAAAGCCGCCATAATTGAAGCCATACCGGGGTTTGCAATCGGCGTAGGCGGCAGCCCGAGGTTCTTTCTGGTGTTGTAGGGGCTGTCGATGGCTAAATCTTCTGCAGTGAGAGATTCTTTGTGTTCCGGAAGTATATACTGTATCGTTGCGTCTATGCCGAGAGGCATATTTGCCTTAAGACGGTTGTAGATGACGCTTGCGATTTTTGTCCTTTCTTCATCGTTTGCGGCTTCTTTTTCAATCATCGAAGCAATGTTAACAACATCGCGTATCGAAAGACCTTTTGCTTTTGCAAGCTCCCACATTTCGGCGGTGAGCTTATAATGGAAAATCTGAAGGAAAGTATCTATTGCGGCCTCCGGAGTCATGCCCTGATAGAACTCATAGGTATCGGGGAAAAGGAAGCCTTCAAGCCTTTTCGCGTCTCCGAGGGGGATGCCTTCAAGGAACTTATAGCTGAATTCCGTATTGGCGGCACAATCCATAAGGTCCTGATATTTGCATATTTTGTTTTCTTCAAGACGTCTAAATATCTCATCCATAGTAAAGCCCTCCGGGAAGGTTACCATGGTTCGCACCTGAGAGTCGCTTCCAAACTGCATTTTCTTAACTATAGCTCGGTAGTCATATTCGGTGCTGAGTTTGTATGTTCCGGGATCCATCTTCTCTTTAGCATGCGAGATTGCAGAATAGAGCTTAAAGAGGGATTTATATTCAATGATTCCGGCATCTTTCAATATCTGTGCGACTTTTCCTATATCCGCCACATTAACGGTTTTCTGCCCCGTTACATTTCCATCCGCATCTTTAACTTCAACCTGCTTTTGAGTGAAGATATCTTCTGGCAGAGTGACTTCCGCAGTCATCGCCTCTTTATTCAAAGCGAATACGTCGCTTGCGGCCATCCAGCCGACACAGGCGAGGATAATGCTTACACTGAGGATGAAAATGAAGTACATTAGACCGCCGAGACAGCCGGTTTTACTGTCCCGTCTTTTAGTTATAGGACTTTCGGAAGAACGTCTGCCATCCGTTCCTCCGCGGCCGGAGGGAGTTTCGCCGGGAAGAGGACCGCCTCTGGCTGTTTTTTTAACATTGCCGTTTTTCTGAAAGCCGAGGTTGTCTCTCAGCGAATCTAAATCATAATTTCTGGCATTGTTTTCATCCATGTAATTTCTGTCCGACATTATTTAGGCTCCTTAACTGTTAATGGTTTGCGGCTGTAACCGCAGACGGATAAAAGGCATATTATGGGGCGTAAGGCATAGGGGAAACATAGCCTCAGCCTTGCTGCAACGTCAAAAATATTTAATATCGCCTACTCACCGCGCAGAGCGGCGGTATGATATAAGACGTGCGCGGAGAAAGGGATAAGAATATGTGCGGAAACGGATTCGGATTTAATGGTTGCCTGTGGGTAATCGTTATTATTGTTATCCTCGCTTGCTGCTGCGGTGGATGGAGCAATCCATGCGATAATCGCTGCTGCTGAGAACAAATAAGTAGAAATAAACCTCTATGCTTAGCGGGGCCTATCAAGGCCTCGCAATTCTTTTTTCCGTTACAAGACAACTTACAGGTACATCAAAATCTTCTTTAGGAATTGCACCGACCAAAAGCGCCTCCCTGCAAAGTCCAACGGAAAATACCCTGTGTTCGGAAAGGTATCTGTCAAAGTATCCTCCGCCCCGCCCAAGCCGATAAAGGCAAGAATCATAGCACAGAGCGGGAACAACTATTATGTCAAAGGCAGAGGGGGATACCCTTTCGGACTTGCTGTCCGGTATAGGTATCCCGTACATTCCGGGACTAAGCTCGGAAAGCTCGCAATTTAATAAGGCAAAATTCATTCTTCCATTGTCAAAATCAGCTGGCAGAGCAATCTGCTTTCCTGCGCATTGGCAGTATTCTATGAAATTTCGGGTATCAACCTCTCTGCCTATGCTGAGATAGGTAAAGACTCGCGGAGCAGAAACAAACTCCGGAAGAGAGATTAAATTTTGCAAGATCGCGCTGTCACTTTCTTTTATATACTCCATATCAAGCTCAGAGATGCGAAGCCTGATTTTTTTTCTTAAAGTACTCTTATCCAATGCTCAGTATACAAGCTCCATTCTTATTTTCTCTGCGCACTGCGAACCTTTTATATGGGTAAGCAGTGCAAGCCCAAAATCAATTGCCGAACCGGGGGCACGGCCGGTTATTAGTTTACCGTCGGTTACGGTCGATTTGTCATAACTGCAAATTGCCTTGCCCATCATATTCTCGCAGCCGGGGTAACAGGTAATTTGTTTACCGTCAATAAGTCCGAGGACAGCAAAGACGGAAGGCCCTGCACATATGGCGGCAAGCCCGGATCCGGACTTTGCAGCGGCGGATATCATTTTCATGGCGGTTTCATCTGCTTTAATGGAGTTTACACCGCCCATGCCGCCGGGGATAACGATGATGTCGCCGGAAGAAGGGGTAATATCACTGACCAAGACATCTGCCACAACGGTTATCCCGTGTGAACCGGAAACCGCTTTTTCGTTTCCGACTGCGGCAAAACAGACAGGCACATTGCCGCGGTGCAGAATATCGCAGGGGGCGACAGCTTCTATTTCTTCAAAACCTTGTCCGAGAATGATATAGACCATCAGTTCAATACTCCTTTCACTGCTTTGTATATGTCCTCATGTATTTCTACGGGAGTGCGGATCCTGCCGTTTTCAAGACAGCGGATTTTATGCCATTTCAGGTGCTCTGCCGCTGCAGCGCCGGTTTCAATACATGCTTTAAGATAATCGGTATTTGCCTCGTGTATATCATCGGCTGCGCTTGTCTGCTCCCTGCGCGACTTCATTTGACGGAGACAGGTTTCAAGGTCAATATCCATGTATAAGACGAGATCCGGTTTTGGAAGTTCCATTAAACGGAACTCAAAATCATACAGCCAGTCCAAAAAACCGTTCAGCTCGCTTTTTGGGAGCTTTGCTCCCTGATGAATGGCGTTCGAAGTTGTATAGCGGTCGCAGATGACCGTCCCTCCGCTGTCATAAAAATTTCCCCAGTCTGTTTTGAATGAGGCAAAACGGTCGACAAAGAAAAAGGTGGAGGCGGCATAAGCGTTAACATCAGAAGGCCTTTTCCCAAATTCACCTGAGAGGTAAGAACGCAGGAGAGCGGACGAGCTTTCGCCGTAACGGGGGAAAACAGCTTTGCGGAACAAAACCCCTTCCTTCTCAAGCCTTTCGGTTAAAAGCTTGAATTGAGTGGACTTTCCGCTTCCGTCTATGCCTTCCAGAACAATTAGTTTTCCATGCATTATTGTTACCTCATTGCAAAATCGCCTTACATAAAAAGACGATTCGGTTTATTTTTTATTTATTTCGAAACATCCGTCTGCAGATTACCGCAAAACCGAATTTTGGGAGATTTGTCATGCGCTTTGCGCGGCTCGGTTCTTCTTTCAGCCTGTACAGCCATTCAAGACCGAGTTTTCGCCAACTTTCGGGAGCGCGCTCTGCAATTCCGGCAAAAACGTCCAGAGAACCGCCGAGTCCCGCCATAAGACCCACGCTGAGCAGATGCGCGTTTTCGTACATCCAGAGTTCCTGCTTGGGTGCACCGAGACAGACAAGCAGAAGATCTGGAGAAACGGAATTAATCTTTTCAATGAGCGGGGCGCTGTCCTCAAAATATCCGTCATTTGTACCGACTATCTTAAGCCCTTCAAAACGGGCCGAAAGGTTTGCAGCCGCTTTTTCGGCAACTCCGGGTTTGGCACCGAGCAGGAAAAGAGTCATCCCATGTATTGCCATATGGGAGAAAAGCTCCTGTGCAAAATCAATTACTGGAAGCTTTTGCTTCAGGGGAGTGCCAAGTATGCGTGCGCCTTTCACTATTCCTATCCCGTCCGGAAGAACCATGGCGGCATTTTCGACAGCGCGCGACAATGACGGGTTTTCGCGGCACAGCATTACAATTTCGGGATTGGGAGTGACTACATATGCGGCGCTTCTTTGCTCCATAAGCTCAAGGGCCTTTCCGACAGCCTCATCCATTGTGAAGTTGTCAAATGAAACGCCCAGAACATCAATTCTGATTGTTATCAGTCCTTTCGGATATTATACAAGTGCAAAAACTTCACCTATTTTTTCATTTATGACAAGGTTGGCATATGAGTCGTACGGCGTTGCCTGTCTGTTTATAAGAACGAGCTTTCCACCCCTGTAATAATTTATGAGGCCTGCGGCGGGATACACATTCAGTGAAGTGCCGCCTACTATCAGCATATCGCATTCACTGATATATTTAACCGCTTCTGCAAGCACGCGGCTATTTAAGGATTCTTCATAAAGGACAACATCGGGACGCACTATTCCGCCGCATACGCAGTGAGGAACGCCTGCAATGGCGTTCGCCTCGTCCTCCGGCATCTCACGGCCGCAGGAAGTACAGTAAAACCTGTGTATCGTACCGTGGAGTTCCAGCACGTTTTTACTTCCAGCCGCCTGATGAAGCCCGTCTATATTCTGGGTTATAACAGCCCTTATGTTTCCTTGCTTCTCAAGTTCGGCAAGGCGGATATGCGCACGGTTGGGTTCAACGTTGCCGAGTACAAGTTTATCGTGGTAAAATCTGTAAAATTCTTCGGGATTTTTTCTGAAAAAACTGCCGCTTAGAATTTCTTCCGGAGGAAACTTGTATTTTTGACGATACAAGCCATCTTCACTGCGAAAGTCGGGAATTCCGCTCTCAGTAGAAACGCCCGCGCCGCCAAAGAAGACTATATTATCGCTGTTTTCAATCATATCACGAAATCGGGCAATTTTTTCGTTCATGCAGATTCCCTCCCTGAAACTTATAATCTTCAACCGGAATTCATTATACACATTTATGCCAATTTGCGCAAGAATAAAAAGCCTGCCGCGGCAATTCCCCAAAAGATTGCGGGCATGAGAAACAAAGTTGCGCCCGTACGTTTTTTCGGGAAAAACGCGGCAGGGTGTATTCAATTCAAAGGATTCATTGTATAGTTCGGAGCTTCCTTAGTTATATAGATGTCGTGAGGGTGGCTTTCTTTCAGGCCGGCACTTGTAATGCGGACAAAACGGCTGTTCTTGCGGAGGGATTCTATATTTGGAGTACCGCAGTATCCCATACCGGCTTTAAGACCTCCCATAAGCTGGAAAATAGACTCGGAAACGGAGCCGCGATAAGGAACGCGCCCTTCCACGCCTTCAGGGACAAGCTTTTTGTTGTCTTCCTGGAAATAGCGGTCACGGCTGCCTTTTGTCATTGCGGAAATGCTTCCCATACCTCTGTAAACCTTGAATTGACGGCCTTGGTAAACCTCTGTTTCTCCGGGGCTTTCTTCACAGCCAGCAAAGAGAGAGCCGAGCATGACAACGGACGCGCCTGCCGCTATAGCCTTTACTATATCGCCGGAGTATTTTATACCGCCGTCCGCAATTACAGGTATGCCGTATTTATCGGCCATTGCGGCGCACTCCAAAACTGCCGTCATCTGAGGAACGCCTATGCCAGCGACTATTCGTATTGTACAGATGGAGCCCGGGCCGATTCCGACTTTTACGCAGTCTGCACCGGCTTTTATCAGAGCCTCAGTACCTTCTGGAGTGGCTACGTTTCCCGCAATAAGCTGGACATCAGGATATTTTTCCTTGATGAGAGAAACGCTACGCAGGATATTCTGGGAATGACCGTGCGCGCTGTCAAGAGTCAGAACATCAACTCCGGCATCAACGAGAGCACCCGCCCTGTCGAGTATGTCCGAGGTCGCTCCGATAGCTGCAGCACAGAGCAGACGTCCGTGGTCATCCTTTGCGGCGTTGGGATAGGTAAGCGCCTTTTCGATATCTTTTATCGTAATCAGCCCGCGCAGACGCCCGTTCTCGTCTACAATGGGCAGTTTTTCAATTTTGTTTGCGTGCAGTATTTTCTTCGCTTCTTCAAGCGTTGTGCCGACTTTGCCGGTTACAAGGTTTTCCTTTGTCATGACTTCCGCAATGCGGCGGGACATATCTTCCTCAAACTTCATGTCGCGGTTTGTTATAATTCCTATGAGTATTCCGTCGGTATCAACTATGGGGACACCAGAAATGCGGAACTTCGCCATAAGGGCGTCCGCTTCACCGATGGAGCGGTCTGCCGTAAGTGAAAACGGATTGGTGATAACACCGTTTTCCGAGCGCTTGACAAGATCCACCTGTTCAGCCTGAGCATCTATGCTCATGTTTTTATGGATAACTCCTATTCCTCCCTCACGGGCAAGCGCAATTGCCATGCGGTATTCAGTTACCGTATCCATGGCAGCGCTGATCAGAGGTATTCTAAGCGCAATTTTTTTTGTCAGATGAGTGCTCAGGTCTATGTCGGCGGGAAGAACACTGCTTTCCGCGGGAACCAGAAGAACATCGTCGTATGTCAGCCCCTCGCCGATAAAACGCTCGGCATAAATCTTGTCCATTTCCATTAGAACAGCTCCCTCTTTCTCTGATTTTGAACATTGTACTCCATAGGCGGACAGGCTGTCAACCGCTGATATAGTTATATAATCAATATTTTTAAAAGATATTTTCGGTTCGGGAAAAGTAATTAAGAGATCCCACCTGTGCGTGTATAATAGAATATGTACTGCTGTGCAAGTCCGGCATGGGGACCAAGAACACGAGGATCGTAATCTTCGGGAAAGTGCTCTTTAAGCGCACGCTTCATCCAGACATCCACGGGGAATCTGTCCATTTTGTGCAGCCCGTAAAGAAGAAAACAGTCAGCTACTTTGCTGCCTACTCCATTAATTTTCTTTATAGCCGCAAAGGCTTCATATGAGGGTATTTTGGAAAGCACATCAAAGTCAATCATTCCGCTGCTGACATATCGGGCCGCATCCAAAATGTATGCCGTGCGGTAACCGCACCGGAGAGGGGAGAGATCTTTTTCACTGAGAGAGGCTATACGCTGCGCTGAAGGAAAAGAATAAAGCCCGTATTCAAGTTCTTCTCCGAAAAGCCTACACATCGCGGATATTATGCGTTTTATTCTGGGAATGTTGTTGCACTGGGAAATAATGAAGCTACAAAGAGTTTCCCACGGTTCCTGTTTCAATATGCGGATGCCGCGCCCAAACTCTGCACATATCCTGAGATAGGGAGGTTCCGAAAAAGGAACGGATATTTCTGAATAATCGGTTTCAAGGTCGAAATAATCGTGCCAGAAGGGGATATCCTCATCTTTCGCAGCACAGACTATTCTGCCGTTTTCTTCCCATATTCTCAAAACCCTGCCGTATGCAACGCCTTCATATGTTCCGTCTCCGCAGAGGTTCCATCTGAAACACTGACCGCATTCGAAAGTTTTTTTAAGACTGAAGTTTTCGGCAGAGGCCAATACGAAGCCGTTTTCTTCAGCTTTCATCATATCTTTGCGCCTCCATAAAATGCCTTGTCAGGAATTATGTTTGCAAAAATCCCGCCCCAAAAGAGGCGGGATCAGTGTTTTCAATAAATAAAAAGCAGGAATTAATTGTAATGTTTATTCTTGTTCTTCCGGGCCGCCTCAGATTTCTTACGGCGCTTGACTCTGGGACTCTGATAGTATTCCTTTTTTCTGAGGTCCGACATAACTCCGGATTTGGCACAGCTTCTCTTAAATCTTTTAAGAGCACTGTCCAGAGATTCGTTCTCTTTGACGCGTACTTCCGACATTCTATTTCCCTCCCTCCAAATACGCCTAACGGCGCTTTAAGGGCCATCATCCATGGCTTTAACGGAGCTATTATAATTGTTTTTTGAACTATTGTCAAGCAAATTTAGCAAATGAGGGTAATAATAAGAGCAGACCGAAGTTTTCTGAAAAGTAAAAGTTTACGCGCTTATTATTTTGCGCAATTGTTCGGTCAATCCGCCAAAACTGCCGGAACTTTACGGAACTTATGCAAAGAAAACCTTCAATATGCAAATTTTACTTGTAATATTTTTTGACTGTGCATATAATGTTGAAGGGAAAGGGGAGTTGTCCTATGGAAACAAATCCTATACTTCTCAGCACTTTGTCGATGGACAGCGATATTCCGCTTTATTCGCAGCTTGTCAGCATTGTTAAAAGAAATATTACGGCAGGAACTCTCAGCCCGGGTGAACTGCTGCCTTCAGAAGCGGAGCTGTGCAAGACTTTTAACATCAGCCGCAGTACGGTTCGACAGGCTATAGGCTATCTCGAAGCGGAAGGGCTTGTGGTGCGTAAGCAGGGAAGAGGAACATTTGTTGCCGAGCCGAAGATGCGCCGAAAAACGGAAAATGTTTATTCATTTACTTCCGAAATCAGCGCAATGGGGCTTACTCCGTCTTCAACGCTTATTGAGTTTGAGATAATTACTCCCACACCTGATATTATGAAAGTTCTTGAGCTTAATTCATCTGACAAATCCGTATACAGGTTTACAAGAATAAGAAACGTCAATGACGAGCCGCTTATTCTTGAAACTTCTTTTTATCCGCAATATATTTATCCCAAGCTTACAAAAGAACTTTTAAAAACACATAGTTTTTACAGCCTGCTGTACGAAGTCGGAATAGCGCCGGCCTCAGCGGTGGATTCTTATGAAGCGGTTATCCTCGGGAGAGAGGAAGCTGAGCTGCTTGGATGCAGACCGGGGAGCTGTGCGTTTTCCGTTCAGAGAAGAACCAGAACGGAAACAGGAATGATTTACGAATATACACAGAGCCTTATCAGGGCCGACAGGGTGACGCTTGACGTTTATCTCCATAAAGACGGAGTTTCGTTCACAAGAAGCGTGGACAAGTAGTTTTAATATCCTCCGCAGGATTTGTTTTTCTTTGCCTGTGACTGGCCGGTTTGCAGAAATTTTGTCCGGGCAATCCCGGAGGACTTATTAATAATTTATGGCCGCTATCGCTGTTTTAAGCGATGAGTATAAAAAAGTATCGGCAAACGTATTATACATGTATATGTTAATTCACATCTGCATGTATGCGCACACTATTATTTCTAAGGAGGCAGATCTATGAAAAAAATCAGAGTAGGCATCAACGGGTTCGGAAGAATAGGAAGGCTTGTTTTTCGCGCGGGCCTGAATAACGAGAATATTGAATTCGTTGGAATAAACGATATGCTAACGCCGGATTATATGGCTTATATGCTAAGGTATGATACAATTCACGGCAGATTTAAAGGAACAGTAAGCCATACGGAAAACAGCATAGTTGTTAATGGGAAAACTATTCCTGTTTTCTGCGAAAAAGATCCAAGCAAGCTGCCTTGGGGACAGTATGATACAGATTTCGTAGTAGAATCTACCGGACTTTTCACAACCGTTGAGAAGGCAAGCGCCCATATTTCCGCAGGCGCGAAAAAAGTGGTGATTTCCGCTCCGAGCGCCGACGCTCCTATGTTTGTAATGGGTGTAAACCACAATTCATACAAACGCGAAATGAATATTGTTTCCAATGCTTCATGTACGACTAACTGCCTTGCTCCGCTTGCAAAAGTCATCAACGATAATTTCGGAATTGAGAGCGGACTTATGACCACCGTCCACTCGACAACGGCGACACAGCGCACTGTTGATGGCCCGTCAATGAAGGACTGGAGAGGCGGAAGGGCTGCATCCGGCAACATTATTCCCTCATCCACCGGTGCCGCAAAGGCAGTGGGAAAAGTAATTCCTGAACTGGCAGGGAAACTGACAGGTATGGCCTTCCGCGTTCCGACACTTGACGTCTCGGTAGTTGACCTTACGGTTAATCTCAAGAAGGGGACAACCTATGAGGAAATCTGCAAAGTTATAAAAGAAGCCTCCGAAGGCGAGCTTAAAGGAATTCTTGGATATACTGACGAACTTGTTGTTTCATCGGACTTTATCGGCGATCCGCGTACTTCCATTTTTGATGCGGATGCTGGAATAATGCTTAACGAAAAGTTTGTTAAGCTCGTTTCTTGGTATGACAATGAATGGGGCTACTCAAACAAGGTTATAGAGCTTATCCAGCATATCAGCACGGTTGAGTAAGCACAGCGGTTTTCCCAAATAAAATATGCCTGCCGGTATTTCCGGCAGGCATATTTTTGTTCTGCATATCATCGCAGTGTTTATTAAAGGGCAGCGATCGGCGGCATGAGTTCCGGAAGGAAAAAGATGTCGCTGTTCCTGTTTTTGTAGAAAAACATACGAAACACAATGTTTTTGCCGGTAGCGTAGCTTTTCAGAGAGGTTATAAAATCCTCAAGTTCTATGCTGGTCGATGCAGCAGGAATTTTCTTTGAAATAGCCACAGCATTGACTATTGCCGTTATGCACGCGTTAAACGCAAATGCAAGATCGTTGTGAAGGGTATATCCGGCTTTCAAGTAATCTCCCTTTGTTGTTTCTATATAATTTATCAGATTGGAGGTTTCCGCATATGTTTCAACCGGACATTTGCCGTCAACATCAAGAATATGAAGACAATTGCGCCTCATATATTCGTCAAGCTCGCGTTCATAAGCGGCGTGCTGAGTAAGACCGGTTGCAAAATCGCCGTTGTGGGCGAAACAAAAGCTGTCACAAAGAAAATGGCACATAAGACCAAGCTTTTTCGAGTACTCCGCGCCGACACGTCCGTTGTGGCAGATGGGAACCTGTGAAAGCTCGGAGAGAATTTTTTCGGTCATGCGCGAACAGGTCTTGCTGAAATGAGCGGGTACAAGCATGGAGGGCAGATAATCCGGTGCTATGTTGCCGTATACAAAAGCAATGCGGTTTAAATAGATTCCGCGCTTCTGAAGAGAAGCGAATATAATATGCGCCATTGCAAAGTGTGTGGTAGATTTCATATTAGCTCCTAAAGGTAAAGTTTAAATAGAAATAGATAAATAACAAACGGACACACTGAATGTCTGGATCGCAAGCAGAACCGCGTTACCGTACACTTCTTTTTTAACAGGTTTAATGCCTTATGTCAAGTTACAGTTCTAACCTTGAACCTTTTGAAATCAATAATAGGTAAAATAGAAAAATTCAAGATATTAGGCAGGTAAATACAGTAAATATTATCAAAAATTTATTTTTCGAAAACCGTAGTTATTTATAAAGGTTTATAAAGAAAATTGTTAATTTAAATTATGTTTTATTTTAGACGGATGTGACAAGCGGAATAAATCCTGCTATTAAAGTTTGGGC
>JAAYWX010000171.1 GCA_012516225.1 Clostridiales bacterium | reverse complement strand
GTCTGGGTTTATACCATATGCGCCAACTATGGCACCACGTGTTCCAAGTTCCTCCTGTGTGCTGATAAGACAGTATATATCAGCGTTAAGGTCTTTGGCGCATAGGTTCTCCATAACTTTTAAAATAATAGCGACACAGGAGCGGTCATCAAGGGCTTTCCCGCAGATTATACCGTCCTTAAGTTCATCAACGCCGCCTGCGAATATTGCAGGTGTTCCGAGCGGGACGCGCTTTTTTGCTTCCTCATCGCTTAGGCCGATGTCTATAAAAAGCTTCTCCGAGTCGATGGCCTTGTCCATATCTGAAAAAGAAAGCGCATGGGGCGGCATAGTGTCGATGACTCCGAAAATAGGAGGGTCAGTCAGCACTTTTATTTCGCGTGCTGGGAGCATACGCGGATCCATGCCGCCGATATTTGAAAATCTCAGAAATCCTTTTTCAATGCCTGTCACTATAAGCCCGATTTCATCCATATGGGCATCAAGCAAAAGTTTCTTTGCATTTGGCTTTCCACATCTTTTCACAGCGATGAGATTGCCCATGGCATCGGAAGTTACTTCATCGGCAAAGGGTAATATCAGTTCCTTTATACGGGAAAAGGCTTTTTCTTCAAAACCGGCGGGAGCGGGCAGTCCGCACAGATCAATAATCATATCTTTAAGAAGCATTGAAACCTCCGTTATCTCCGCGTGCACTAAGACAAGGCCTGAAAGACTTTGCCAACTGACGCGGCTGCCGCTTGTCGGCGAGCGGTGCGCCGTAATCTAAAATTGTGAAATACTATTCAAGTCCGAGGACTATACTGCGGAAAGTATTCCCGCGTTCAACGAAATTTTTAAACTTATCAAACGAGGAACAGGCGGGAGAGAGTATAACCACATCTCCTTCTTTGGCACTATCCGCCGCCATAAGTACGGCATCCCTGAAATCGTCTATAATATAAATAGGCAGGGTAAGCCTGTTGTAGCCCGGGGTATTTACAACGGCATCTTTTATTTTTTCGGCGGTTTCTCCGGTTAGATTAAGAGCCTTGACGCGCTCTACTATTTCAGTGCCAAGCTCGTCAAAGGGCACATGCTTATCATGGCCCCCTGCAATGAGAATCGGTTTTACTTTATTGAAGCAGCGCAGGCAGGCTATTGTACGCGTAGGACTTGAGGCTATCGAGTCATTATAGAATTTAACTCCGTTCCGCTCACGTATTAGCTCAATACGGTGAGCAACGCCGGGGAAAGTTTTTGCAACTTTGCGGAATGCGCTGTCTGTGATATATCCGTCAGTTGCAGCATAGGCGGCCATATAATTTTTAATATTGTGAACGCCGGGAATAAGAATTCCCGAAACGGGCATTATTTCATGAACTTCGTAATTTCTTGCAGAATAAAGGAGGTCATCGACGCAGAAACATCCGCTTTGAACCGAATGTCCATAGCTGAAATAACGGACATCTGATTTTGCCTCGGCGGCAAATTCAGCCGTATGCGGATCGTCAGCGTTCAGGACAAGACGGTCGGCCGTGTCCTGCATTGTGAAAATGCTTTTCTTTGCATTGACATAATCTTCAAATGTCGGGTGTACATCAAGGTGATTTGGAGAAATGTTGGTTATTACCGCAACCTCCGGTTTGCACTTCATGCTGTGAAGCTGAAATGAGCTGAGTTCAAGTACGGCAAAGTCATCGGGTTTCATTTTAGGGACTTTGTCAAGCAGGGGAGTACCGATATTGCCGCCTAAAAAAACGGTGTGTCCCGACTCCTTTAAAAGAGTTGCTATAAGCGTTGAAGTGGTCGTTTTCCCGTCGCTTCCGGTGATAGCAATTGTGTGGCAAGGGCAGACGGAGAAAAAAGCTTCCATTTCTGAAGTGAGAATGCTGCCGTTTTTCACGGCGTTCTGAAGCTCCGGAGTAAACGGGTGCAGACCGGGAGTGCGAAAAATCACATCCTCGTGCAAATCCTCAAGGTAAGATTCGCCGAGGCGGAGTTTCGCACCACGTTCCAAAAGTATTTCGGCGTCAGCAAACTGGTCGCGTGTACGCTTATCGCGGACAGTAACGTCACAGCCGCGCGACAGCAAAATTTCTGTCAGCGGAGTATTGCTGATGCCGTAACCGACTACAGCGATGCTTTTTCCCACAAGAGAATCAAAATAATTGTCTAAAGTCATGGTAAAACCACCTTTCAGAGCCTATATTATACAGCGAATTGAAGGCGTTTACAACATATTTATATAAAATAGCGAAAATCAAGGGCATAGCCGCGCGGGCAAGCAGGCAGTTTTTTCTTGCAAGCGCTTGTCCGTTGCTGTATAATAACCGCAGAATGATTATTGAGTCCGCCGGGGACGGAAAGCAAGTGCTTGCCGCCCCCGTATATTAAAGCCGACCCGCGCGGGGTTCGACTATAAAATCTTATGCCGGCACGGGTACTTCTGTTACCGCTACGGTCGGCTTCGGAGGATACTAAAAATGACAAAAATTTCGCCTTCAATATTGTCCGCGGATTTTGCGAAACTTATTTCGGATGTTAACGATGTGAAAATGGGCGGAGCCGAATATTTACATGTCGATGTAATGGATGGTGTTTTTGTTCCCAACATCTCCATAGGTATACCTGTTGTTGAGTCTTTAAGGAAGGCAACGGACATGTTTCTTGATGTTCATCTTATGATTGACAAGCCGCACCGATATGTCAAAGAATTCTGCAAAGCCGGAGCGGATCTTGTCACTTTTCACATAGAAGCGGATCAGCCGCAGGACATTTTTGAAGCAATAAAAACGATCAAAGGCTGCGGGGCAAAGGCTGGGCTGAGCCTAAGCCGAGGACACCGGCTGAAACGCTTATTCCTTATCTTCCGCTGCTTGATCTTGTCCTTGTTATGACCGTGGAGCCGGGTTTTGGAGGTCAGTCTTTTATGAGCGACCAACTCTCCAAAATTGCGACAGTACGAGAAATGATCGACAGGACAAACCCGAACTGCGAACTGGAAGTGGACGGCGGTATAGACCCTGAAACCTCAAGACTTGTAAAGAACGCCGGAGCAAATGTACTTGTTGCAGGCAGCGCCATTTTTAAAAAGCCGGACAGAAAAGCGGCAATCGAAGCAATTCGCGGGGAGTAAGGCTCGCATGTTGCGACATTTTCCGCATATATGTTTCGATTATAATCACAAGGAGCTTTGAAAAATGTCATTTTTCCCTCCAGCACTTGAAAACTTGATTGATAAATTCGCATCATTGCCGGGAATCGGTAAAAAAAGCGCCCAAAGACTTGCTTTTTATGTACTTTCTCTACCGGATAATGAGGCCGAGAGCTTTGCTTCTGCAATAATCGGAGCAAAGAAGAGTGTACACTGCTGCCCTATATGCCAGAATCTTACAGACGGTGAAATTTGCTCGGTATGTGGGGATGACCGGCGAGAAAAGGGTATAATATGTGTAGTTGCGGAACCGCGGGATGTGCTGTCATTTGAACGCAGCCGCGAATACAAGGGAGTTTATCATGTGTTGCATGGCGTTATGTCACCGATGAACCATATAGGTCCGGATGACCTTAAAATTTCAGAGCTTGTCGAACGTGTCGCATCGGGCGGAGTTCAGGAAGTAATAATGGCTACAAACCCGGATACGGAAGGCGACACAACCGCAATGTATATTTCCAGACTTATTAAACCTTTTGGCGTTAAAGTTACGCGTCTCGCCTATGGAATCCCTGTCGGCTCAAATTTGGAGTTTGCCGATGAGGCTACTTTGACACGCGCACTTGAGGGGCGCAGGGAAATATAAAAATTTTAAATCTTTGCAAATTTTACAAAACAGTGATATTATAATTATGCAAATCTGTCAATTGACTGTTTGACGGAGAAAAAACAATAAAGAGGATATTTGTACGAAAGTACTTAATATATGGTTACAATTGATAGGAGATAGGCAGACAGGGGACGGTGCTTATTATATCCGCGGGGCAGGGCGGATATAATGAAGTTGAAACGTCTGTGCTTTTTGCACCCTTTTTGCTTGTACTCTACATATTTTCTGAGAAAAAGGAGTTTTTTTATACTATGACGTCAAAACTGAAAATAATACCTCTCGGCGGACTGAACGAGATAGGCAAAAATCTCACTGTATACGAATACGGTGACGATATAATAGTTATCGACTGCGGACTTGGATTTCCGGATGAGGAAATGTATGGTGTTGACATTGTAATTCCGGATTTCACCTATCTTGTGCAGAACCAGAACAGGATAAGGGCCATAATACTTACGCATGGGCACGAGGATCATATAGGAGGGCTTCCTTTTCTTATGCGTGAAATAAATGTTCCACTATATGCTACAAAACTGACGGCGGGGCTTATAGAGCTGAAGCTGGAAGAGCAGAACCTTCTTGATAAAGTGGTTATAAATACAGTTGAGGCAGGACAGAAATTCAAGGCGGGCTGTTTCGGGATAGAGCTTATACATGTCAATCACAGCATAGCTGATTCTGTTGCAGTCGCAATAAGGACACCGGTCGGAACGATTATACACACAGGCGACTTCAAAATTGATGTTACTCCAATAGACGGAGGCATGACGGATCTTACACGATTCGGCGAACTCGGCAAAGAGGGCGTTCTGATGCTTCTTTCAGACTCAACGAACGTTGAAAGACCGGGATATTCCGAATCTGAAAGCAAGGTTGGCTCCCGCTTTGACCAGCTTTTTAAGGACTGTGACAAGCGTATAATCGTTACAACTTTTGCCTCTAATGTCCACAGACTTCAGCAGATTATAAACAGTGCAGCAAAGCACGGCCGGAAAGTGGCAATTACGGGGCGAAGCATGGAAAATATCATGAGGGTTGCGACAGACCTCGGATATATGGATGTGCCGAAGGATACACTGATAGACATTACGCAGATAAATTCGGTGCCGAAAAACAGACTTGTCATAATTACGACGGGCAGTCAGGGCGAGAGCATGTCGGCTTTGTACCGTATGGCATTTACAGGTCACCGCCAGGTGGAGATAGACGCAGGCGACCGGGTTATAATTTCGGCGTCGGCAATTCCCGGGAACGAAATGACAATAAGCCGCGTAATTAATGAATTGTTTATGAAAGGCGCGGAAGTGATTTATGACCGTCTTGAGGATCTTCATGTTTCGGGACACGCGTACAGAGAAGAACTGAAAATGATGATAGCTCTTACGCAGCCGAAATTTTTTATGCCTCTTCACGGAGAACAGCGCCATCTGCGTACTCACGCGGATGTAGCTAAGAGCATGGGCGTTGAACCAAACAATGTGGTGGTCGGCGATATTGGCAGAATAGTAGAGGTTACAAAAAAGAGCGTTAAGCTTGGCGGAACTGTTCCGGCTGGCAAAGTCCTTGTGGACGGTACGGGAGTAGGCGATGTGGGAAGCGTAGTTCTGCGCGACAGACGGCATCTTGCACAGGACGGTATGGTAGTAGTTGTGATGACGCTGTCCTCCGAGGATGCAAGCCTGATTTCCGGCCCCGATATAGTTACCCGTGGATTTGTTTATGTAAAGGAATCCGATGTTCTTATAGACGAGCTTAAAAGAGTTACGATTGAAACACTTGATTCCTGCGAATATCAGCGCATAACCGACTGGGCAACAATTAAGGCTAAGGTAAAAGCGAACTTGTCAGGTTATCTGTACAAGCAGACAAAGCGCAGCCCGATGATTTTGCCTGTTATTATGGAAGTATAATAAAAACCACAGACAGTTTTGACTGAAATATGCCATTGTACGAAAAGAATATAAAAGCGCCGGTTTGTTTTTGCAAACCGGCGTTTTATCTTTTGAGTGCAGCATATTTAGTAAGACGTTGTCATATCAAAATAATTTTATATAATTTTCGCTGAAGCTATTGACAAAACTGGGTTATGAATCTAATATCTAATTAAACGTTTATTTAAATAGAAT
>JAAYWX010000170.1 GCA_012516225.1 Clostridiales bacterium | reverse complement strand
TGTCTGGAGCTCCCGGGGTTGTCTCAACTCCGTCAATTCCTCAGTACGCCAGGATGATCACTACTCAATGAAGGAATTCGCATGCGTAGATAGAAAATAATGAATAACAGAATAAACAGGAAAATTCGCTTATATCGACGGGCCACTGCTCACCGACCTCGTACGTACCTTCTATACGCCTTCTACATACCTTCAGCTGTGTCAGGGCAGAAGAAAAATACATGAAAAGCTGCGGCAATCAGTCGCGGGAAGAAAAATATTTCCTTCCATATGCGCCTTATTCATGGCCGTAAAAGATAGTTATGATTTCGGCAATGCGGAATGTATCGTTATTACCGACAGCAAGAATTACCGGAAGCGGCCGGAGGACTATACGGAAAATACCGCTCCTGTTGTCATCAGCATCTACCCGAAACGGGAGGGAGTTTGCCGGCCGGTTGTGGCGATGATCCCACTGACATACGGCTATGAGGAAAACTGGAGATCGGAAGCCGGCAAAGTGCGGGGAGAAGCTTACAGGGAACTTAAAAAGCGTGTCGAGGCTGCCGTACTAAGCCGCATTAGCGCCCATTTGGGTGGCGATTTTATGAGCACGGCAGAATACCATGAGCTATCCACGCCCATAACTTTTGAGAGATATACATACAGCCAGAATGGCTCCTACATGGGCTGGTCCATAGAGGAACAGAAATATGGAAAGTTCATGAAGCAAAGAACCGCTATTAAGGATTTATTTCTTGTTGGCCAATGGGTGTTCCCGGGTTTCGGCATTGCGGGAGTTATGGCGAGCGGCTATTATCTGGCGAAAGAAATTCTGAAAGACGAGTGCATTGATTTGAAGAAGGAGATGGCGGAGTTTAAGCTCTGGCAATAATTTTTCAGCTCGGCAATGCCCAAACTGACCGCTACGGGTACTCTCTGTCCATGTGCTTTGCCCATCATTCATACATTATTGGAGCAACCTTCCGGGGTTCGTAAAGAGACAATCATCCATAAAAATACGTAATTTAATTATATAATCTCTCTTGACAACATAAAATGACAAGAATATACTTTGAGTTAAACAACCGGTTAGTTGAATCGGAAGTGAACGTCATGGAAAAGAACTCCTGCGTTGAAGCCAAAGAACGCATAATTGAAGCGGCTAAGCAACTGTTTTCCCAAAAAGGTTATGATGCAACACGCGTGAATGATATAGCGAGCATTGCCAATGTCAACAAAGCTCTTATTTATTACTATTTTAAAAGCAAACAGGACATTTTAGATTACATGGTTAATTCTCTGCTCAAAAATGCAGTGTCACTTGCCTTGGATTTTATCCAGAAAAATATTCTGCAAATGATTCAAGATGGTGATCTTAAGATCAAGCCAGACTGCCTGCATTTTGTGAGTGATGAGGCCAAAGAGAGTTTTCTGCAAAATTCTCAAATATTTTATGAGCGGCTGATTGATTATGTTTTTGACAATAAAGAAATTGTTCGAATTTTGATGCTGGAATCGCTAAAAAACGGGAAAAATCAAAATTCGTTGTTCCGTTTTTTACAGTTTATCAGCGGTTATGAAATAGAGCCCATTATCAGAACTTTTTCCGACGCCGAAAATCGTTTTGTATGTTCGGATGAAATGATATTGTTTAATTTCTTCTTTTCTGTTGTACCGATTATTAGTTTTGCAGCTTATTTTGACGATTACAAAGCCGTGAGCTCGCGCAGGGATGAGCAGTTGCGCCGCGCATTTTTGCGCGTTCATCAGATAGTGACCAAGTCACTGGTTTCGGATAGCGATATTTTACTGCAAAATGCGAGTACTAGTCTACATTAAGCTCGTTGTTAATAAAATTAACCAAGGGTTAGCTAAAAACACCGACGCTTAAGTTTAATATAAAAGCAATTATATATAGAGGTGATGATGATGAATTTCATTAAGAAGGCGGCAGTCAAAGCGTTGCTGAACTACGTTTCGGACAACCCTATGCAAAAGTTGCCGAAGATGTTCAAGATTGCTGAAAAGCTGGACAGAGGTCATCTTTATACCAAGCAAATAAGCACGATGCGCGAGGTGCTGCTGGATGAAAACAGTATTTGGCATGCTTTTACGGAAAACCTGTTCCGGGATGTAGACGTAAAAGTTATAAAGAAGCTGGTGGAATGTTTCTTCGTTAACGCAAACCTTGAGGGTGCCCAGCGTGCTGTTGCGGCAGAGAAGAAATACGACTGCAATATTCCTTGGGCAATTTTGATGGATCCCACCAGTGCGTGCAACCTGTCCTGCACCGGTTGCTGGGCTGCCCAGTACGGGGACAAAAACAACCTGTCTTTTGAGACACTCGATTCCATTTGCCAACAGGGTAAGGAATTGGGTACATATTTCTATATCTTCTCCGGCGGCGAACCGCTGGTACGCAAGAAGGATATTATCCGGTTGTGCAGAAAACACAATGATTGCTATTTCTTTGCCTTCACCAACGGAACGCTGGTAGATGATGAGCTGTGCGAGCAGATGCTGGATGTCGGCAACTTCGCATTGGCATTTTCCATTGAGGGCAACGAAGAGGCCACCGATATGAGGCGCGGCAAGGGCACATATCGTAAAGTCATTGAAGCGATGGAGCGTATGCGCAAACACAGGCTGTTGTTCGGGTACTCCACCTGCTACCATCGTTACAACAC
>JAAYWX010000169.1 GCA_012516225.1 Clostridiales bacterium | reverse complement strand
CCCCAATCAATGAAACTATATTCCGTTTTTTTAAGAAGGCCCCATTCGCAGAGCATATCAAGGTCTATAAAATATGGGTTTCCGGCATATGCGGAAAACGACTGGTATGGAGAATCTCCAAATCCTGTGGGAGATACGGGAAGTATCTGCCAGTATTTCTGCCCGCTCTCATCGAGAAAGTCGATAAAATCTCTTGCCGCCTTTCCCAAAGTGCCAATCCCCCACGGCGAAGGCAGGGATGTTATATGCATAAGCACGCCGCTTTTTCTCATATAAAATCTCCAAATCCTGATAATATTTTTGAAAAAAGGCACTCAGACTTCATCGGTATCCGCCTTTGCACCACTTATTATATATTTTTGTGGTGAATATTATTAAACTTTGCCAAGGCGCATTACGCAAAGCCCAGTAAAGCTAAGCCAGAATACATAGTACGGAATCTGAGAAAAAATTGTTAAAATTAACAATATATTAAAAACCAGCAAATAAAAATCAAAATTTATGATGTCATATAAAGCCGCATTAGGGGAAATATAAATAGCGAGGTGGGATTAAAATGGCACTGAAACGCATTGGCAAACAGACTATAAAACTGCAGATGCCGCCTGTTATAACAGCTTATGCAGCGGTGGGAGGAAAGATGGAAGCTCAGGGACCGCTTGCAAACAGCTTTGACTTTTTAAGCGAAGACTCATACTTTGGGGCAAAAAGCTGGGAAAGCGCCGAAAGCTCAATGCTTAGAAAATGCTTTGACATTGCGGTTTCCAAGGCAGGGATAGAAGCAGCTTCTATAGATTATATCTTTTCCGGGGATCTATTGAACCAGTGTGTAGGATCGGAGTTTGCCGTAAAAGACAGCGGCATACCTCTTTTCGGGCTTTACGGTGCCTGTTCAACGATGGCGGAATCTCTTTCTCTTGCCGCCATGGCAATTGACGGCGGCTTTGCCGAAAAAGTCTGCGCTATGACAAGCTCGCATTTTTGCTCGGCAGAAAGACAATTTAGGATGCCTTTGGCTTACGGCGGTCAGCGGACACCTACGGCTCAGTGGACGGCGACGGCTGCCGGAGCGCTCATTTTAGGCTGCGAAGGCTCAAATCTATATGTTACCAATATAACAACCGGCAAAATAATCGATGCAGGCATATGTGATGCCGCAAACATGGGAAGCGCCATGGCTCATTCTGCACTTGAAACCATACTGACCCATCTTTCCGAAACCGGAAGAGATCCAATGTATTATGATATGATTGTCACCGGAGATTTAGGATCGGTAGGACATGATATTCTTCTCGATTTGGCATTTGAAAACGGATATGACCTGTCTTCCGTATGCACTGACTGCGGGATGATGATTTTTGACAGCGAGAAGCAGGATGTGCACGCAGGCGGATCCGGATGCGGCTGCAGCGCGGCGGTTTTGGCAGGCTATCTTCTTCCAAGACTGAAAAACGGCGAATTAAAGAGGATTCTCTTTGCGGCAACCGGCGCGCTTATGTCACCAACTACATCAATGCAGGGGCAGAGTATTCTCGGGATATGCCATGCCGTATCGATTGAGGCTGAAAAACCTTGCTAAAAAATATAAGGGCGGGGAAGTTTATGGATATTTTACTGACTTATATAAAAACCTTTGTTGTCGGAGGGCTTATCTGCGCTATAGGGCAGATTCTTATAGACAAAACCAATCTCACGCCGGCAAGAATTTTAAGCACATATGTTGTCAGCGGAGTAGTTCTTGGGGCGGTTGGCATATATGAACCGCTCGTAAAATGGGCAGGAGCTGGTGCGACCGTTCCTTTAACGGGATTTGGAAATGTTCATGCCCGCGGTGCGAGGGAAGCTGTTGCCGAGAAAGGCTTTGTAGGCGCGTTTTCGGGAGGCTTCTCCGCCGCTGCGGCGGGAATTGCGGCAGCCGTTTTTTTCGGTCTGATAGTGGCGATCATATTTAAATCAAAAGACAAGGCGGGCTGATTAACATGGCCCGCCCGAACTTTTCTTATTCCGTAAAATAGGCAACAAATACAGATGCACAGTCTCACAGGCGGCAATTGCCGTCTATCACTTCCAGAAGCTTCAAATTACGGCATATGCTAAACGGAGTCCGCCTGTGGATAAGCAAGCTTCTTTATGTTCATCTGCTGCTTTGCAGCGTTTATTAACGTGTCCAAATCTAATCCGTCTTCCGGAAAATAAGCAAATCCATAAGTGAATGAAGGGACTATCATTGTAGAATTTATAAAAACAGGCTCTCTGTTCAGATTATGTTTTACGCCGTCAAGGCTGCGCCTTAGCTGTTCTTTATTCTTGTTAAAGAAAAGCCCTATAAAACTGTCGCCCCGATAACGGACAAGTAAGTCTTTGTTTGAGGTAATTTGAGACAGCTCTGAAGATATGCGTAAAATTATTTTATCTCCGGCCATATGACCGAAATTGTTGTTTATCCTTTTCAGTCTGTCTACGTCTATAATAACCAAATAAAATTTTTCACCGTTCCTCAGAGCCTCTCTCTTTATTGATTTAAACTGCTCCTGAATATAGTCAATATTATGGATGTTTGTAAGGCTGTCAAATTTGCTGAGTGAAGCCTTTTCGGACAGATAGTTAGACAGGGCAAGCTCAATATTATTTTTTACAAACTCCATATATTTTAAATCATCGTTGTCAAATGCGTTTTTTATGGTAGAATCAATGTTTATTATTCCTAAAAAAGATTCGTCGGCAGTTATTGGAACTGAAATTGTAGCTTGTATGGCAATTCCATCAATGCTTTTTGCCGGATAATTTATTTCAATATTATCGTAGTCACCGCTGTTTACGATTTTATCCATCCTGCCTTCCGTTGCTGCATATATGAACGAGTCTTTAATCGGGAAACTATAATTTTTTACTTCCTCGCCAAATCCTCTGTAAGAAGCAAGCCTAAAAACGTCATTATCTGCCACAAAGAAAGAGCCGATGACAGCCTTATCTATAGCTTTCAGTGTATATTCAAGAATGTTGTCAAGAAGTTCATCAAAATTGCCGACTGACATAATGGAATTGCTTATTTCAAGAAACGCTTCTTTCATTATGCTCATTTTCCTAAGCATCTGTTCTTTCTTTTTCTTCTCTGTGATATCGACTAAGAAAGAAAGATAATATGTTTCACCCTCTATTGATACAGGTACAGTACTTATTTCAAAAAATTTTTTCTCTTTGCTTTTTGTGAAGATGCCTAAAACAGATTTTTCTTTCTTTTGTGCCTGCTGCCTTTTTGCATATGTAAGCATATAATTTTCGTCAATATTTAGTTCATAAAACAGACGGTTGTGGTAAAACAGTTTTTGTGGATTGTATACAGCCATGGGGTAGGGGACGAATGCATCAAGCAAAAATATTCCATAATTCGTTAAGATATTCATAAAATCATCCTTTTCCCACAAAATTATCTCCATTTTGCTATAATAATAACTTTCTATTATTTTATCATTATAGTTAAAAGTGTCAATAAAATCTTATAATTACATATAAGTTATAAGCTGGGCTGAACAGCAACATAGAACTGCTGGTCAAATACAGGCCAAAACCTTATTGTAGAAACAATGTTATTATTGTATAATGGCTGCAAAGGGGATGAATGTAAATGGAGAAACTTACTATAGGCCAGATGGCAAAGCTAAACCATGTTTCAGAGCAGACGTTGCGTCTTTACGATAGAATGCACCTTTTGGAACCGGACAGTGTCAGCCCAGAAACCGGATACAGGTATTACAGCATAAAGCAAAGCGCGGTTTTGGACATGATTCAATATATGAAATCTCTCGGCATGAAGCTGTCCGACATAAAAAAACATCTCGAATGCAAAGATCCCGCTCTCATAAAAAGCATTCTTCATCAAAGAAGCCTGCAGATTGACGAGGAAATCCGCGAACTGAAGTACCAGAAAAGGGCTATAGAACGTACCCTTCAAAGCTACCGCAGGTATGAAACTTCCCCGCCAGACGGAACTATAGTCCTTGAATATTTAGAAGAACGCAGAATGTACTGCATTGACGCGGGAATGAATTTTTACGACTACGGAATAGAAGAATATGAAGAAATGCTCAGAAAACTCAAAACAAGATTAATTTCGGACAATCTTCCACAGATTTATTTCTGCAACGCTGGAACAATACTGCGAAAAGATGATTTGGAGCGGCACCGCATGTATTCAAGCGAAATATTCGTATTTGTGGATAAAGATTTTGTCGCCGACGACCTGACGGTTGTAATTCCGGCAAACATATACCTGTGCATATACTGCAACAAATTTGAAAAAGAGAAAGAATACATCGGACACCTTTTGGATGTCATAAGTGAAAAAGGATATAAAATTGTAGGAGATTATATCTGCGAGGTAATTACAGAGCTTCCTTTCCTTGAGAGAAAGGAACGGGGCATGTTTCTGCGTCTCCAGATACCTATAAAATTCAGTTAAAAATTTATCAATTTCTTCTTGACTTTATACTTGCTATAACCTTTATCATATAATCAGGACCGGAAAACAAAATTCCGGAAATCTGAAATTTTGTGAAAGAGGTGTTCATGATGTTTAACGAAAAGATTCGTGTTGTGCAGTACGGCTGCGGGAAGATGTCAAAATACATTCTTCGCTATCTGTACGAAAAGGGCGCGGAGATTGTGGGCGCAATTGACATAAACCCCGCTGTTGTAGGCATGGATGTCGGCGACTGGGCCGAACTCGGGGTTAAACTTGGGGTCACTATACGCAGCGATGCAGATGCGGTGCTTGACGAGTGTGACGCCAATATAGCCGTTGTAACTCTGTTCAGCTTCATGAAAGATGTCATGCCTCACTTTGAAAAAATTCTCAGCAGGGGAATAAATGTTATCACCACCTGCGAGGAAGCAATTTATCCATGGACAACTTCATCAGCCATCACCAACAAATTGGATAAAATGGCAAAAGAACACAACTGCACCATTGCCGGTTCCGGTATGCAGGACATTTACTGGATCAACATGATAGGCTGTGTTGCCGGCGGTGTTCACCGCATTGACAGAATTGAAGGCGCTGTAAGCTACAATGTTGAGGATTACGGCCTTGCACTTGCGAAAGCTCACGGGGTTGGACTTACTCCGGAAGAATTCGAAGAACAGATAGCTCATCCCGAAACGCTGGAACCGTCATATGTCTGGAATTCGAACGAGGCACTTTGCGCCAAAATGGGGTGGACTATAAAGTCACAGACCCAGAAGTGCGTACCTTATTTTTACGATAGCGACCTGTACTCAAAGACTCTCAACGCAACAATTCCCAAGGGCAACTGCATAGGTATGAGCGCTGTTGTAACTACTGAAACTTTCCAAGGACCGATAATAGAAACACAGTGTATCGGCAAGGTATACGGTCCCGATGACGGAGATATGTGCGACTGGAAAATAATAGGTGAACCTGATACGACTTTCTATGTTAAGAAACCGGCTACTGTAGAGCATACATGCGCTACGATAGTGAACCGCATACCCAAGGTTATCAATGCGCCAGCCGGATACTATACGGTTGAAAAAATGGACAGCGTAGAATACTTATCCTATCCCATGCAGATCTATCTCAAATAAAGACACCCCCTAAAAATGCGGGACGCAAATTTTTTTGCGTCCCGCATTTCTTTCGAGTCCATATTTTCAGTATGGTCAATTATCGACAAGTTTCGACCGACAATATAGGCTATACTTGTCGTGCGGAACATATTTTTGTTCCAGTATTATGCAAAGGATGGAAACACCATGAAAAAACTAAAAATGTGGCTTATCTCGGTTAAGATCGAATGGCATTGGTGGTTTATCATCAGGATCAGGCGAAAGGGCAATTCTCTTTTAAGAGGCGGAGCGGCGCTGACATCTCAGAAACTCTACCACTTGAACCGAAGACTTTCCTCGCATAGTACTAAGGCAATGAAAGCACAAGCTGCATATAATATCCTTGCAAAAAAATAATATTTTTTAATTTTTACGGGAGGCTTGCAAGAGCGTTTACATATAACTCGATCAGAAAGGTTAGGGCAGTACAGTACATATTGCGTACAATTTATCTGAAACTATATTTCAAAAATTAATAAAGATGACCGTACGGTTCCGAAATTCAAAAGGGACCGTACGGTCTTATTATTGAATTATTGCAGGTACTGCATCAGCTTAGCCAAAAGAAGCCTTTATAGAGCCTACGGCAGTATATCAGTATTCCGTATTTTTGTTCAGGCTTCCGGTTACAGCTTTCATCTTGCCTATTTCTTCATTCACATGCCTGATAGCTTCATTCTGCTTATATATATCCGATGCAACTGATGCTACCGCCTCGTTTATATTGATTACTCCGGTAATAAGTATGTCGATTTCGGAAGATACAGTTTCAAACTTAGTATTGACCTCATTGTTTGTCTGCGTTTCCTGGTGGACAACACCGGCTGCAATATCGTTGGTATTTTTTATATCTTCCAAAATTGAAATAAGCTGTTCCATGCTCTCCATTCCGGCAATTGCGGATTTGGTGCCGGCAGATGTCTTAGCGGCAACATCGTCAACCTGTCTGGACAATTCGGCAATAATTTCCTGTATCCCTTTAGCCGATTCGTTGCTTTCGTCGGCAAGACTTTTTATTTCATTTGCCACAACTGCAAAACCTTTTCCGCTTGCGCCGGCTTTTGCCGCTTCAATGGAAGCATTTATGGAAAGCATATTAGTCCTCATGGTAATTTTGTTTATCTCTTTTAATATTGTATTTACAGACGATATTTTGCCAAGCAGCACATCTGTAGCTTCTCCGGCAGCCAAGACGGTTTCTTTCATGGAGTCCAGCATTGATTTTATTTTCATTGCGCCGCTGCTGCCATTTTCAACCGCCGCGCCCACTTCCTCAAATCGTTTTTCCAGTTCTTTGTTCAGAACATTATTTTGGTTTAGCGCGTTCATCGTATCGGATACCATGTCTCCGAGCAGGTTTGCGGATGTGCCCATTGACTTTGTAAGCGACTCCATCTCATGCGTGGCGTCGCTGATTGCCTGAATCTGCTTTGTGAGGCTTTCAATATTTTGAGAGCTTTCTTCCATGGAAGCGTTAAGCTGCTTTATGACGCCTGCAGTAGTCTGCGAATCCGCTTTTATTTTGTTAAGCATCCTATTTGATTCGGAAACCAGTCTCCCGCCGCGGTTAGTTGCAATTATCATCAGTATCCCTAAAATCGTATAGGCAAATATGTATTCCATACACTGGGTGGTCGTTGCGCCGGGTCCGGCTATAAAAGCCGGATTGATAATTCCAGCGGCAAGACATATCGGAATATAGATAGAAAGATAAGATATTATTATCTTTTTGTTGAAATAAAGCAAAGCCATTCCCATCATGATAAAAGATAGCATAAATGTAGACTTGTTTCCGCCCTGTGCAATCGACGTAATTAAGCAGCCTATTGAAGCAATGACAGTTACTCCGCTTCCTTTTACAACATTGTTTGCTTTGGAAAAATAAAGTACTGTTATTATCGTAATTCCCGCAGCCATGCCGATGTCGCTTTTTATGACTGAAGGATCATTCAGACCTTTAGATAAGGTTACAATAGAAATAAGTGCTATGGCACATACCCACAGAAATATAACATTGATCTTATGGAGTCTTTTCATAAATATTTCCTTTCTGAAAAATTAAAATTGACTCTCTTTAAAACGGGTATTATTTATAACTATTTTGATATAAAATTTTGAATTTACGGCAAAATATTACATCCTTATGAAATTATAGCACGGATTATTTTTTTAACAAGTCGGCTCTATTATTTTTTATTTATTATGGTTATACCGGTGAGTTGTTATTTGTATAATAGGCATAAGAAAAATGCGGAGCAAGCTTTAGCTCTCCGCATTAATTTATAAAATATACCCATTTACCATATTAGGCTAACCCAAGCAAGCGTGCTGCATTTGCAATGAAGGCACAAAAGATAATTCCTGAAACCGTCGGTACCGCGAAGGCCGCAAAAGCCCATTTCATGCTTTGAGTTTCTTTGCGTATTGTTAAAAAAGTTGTTCCGCAGGGCCAGTGCATCAGCGAAAAGAGCATTGTGTGCACACTGCCGTCAGCCAAGTCCAGCCGTGACTTACAAAAAGTGTGTGGAGTTCCGCAAGGTTCGGAAGTTCGGTAAGTGAGCCGGCAGACATATAGCTCATTATAATTATAGGCACCACAATTTCATTAGCAGGAAATCCGAGAATAAAAGCAAGAAGTATATAGCCGTCAAGTCCGATAAATGATGCAAAGGGGTCAAGAAAACCAGCGCATCGCGTAAGCAGGCTGACGCCTCCTGTGGAAATATTGGCAAGAAGCCATATAATAAGGCCGGCTGGGGCAGCTACCCCGGCAGCGCGCCCGAGTACGAACAGGGTTCTGTCGAGTACAGAGCGGACTATAACTTTTCCTATTTGCGGTTTTCTGTACGGAGGAAGTTCAAGTATAAATGAAGATGGAACTCCTTTGAGCAGAGTTTTGGAAAGAAGCTTTGACGTAATCAGCGTCATGGCAACACCAAGAACTATAATGCAGGTAAGAATGAGAGTAGAAACAAGAGGCTGGCCCCTCCCGCCCGACATACCTGCAAAAAACATAGTAATTATTGCTATCAGAGTCGGAAATCTTCCGTTGCAGGGTACAAAGCAGTTTGTAATAATCGCTATGAGCCTCTCACGAGGTGAGTCGATTATCCGGCAGCCGATTACTCCCGCCGCGTTGCAGCCAAATCCCATGCACATTGTAAGAGCCTGTTTGCCATGAGCACAGGCTTTGCGGAAATAGTTGTCAAGATTGAAGGCAACTCGCGGAAGATAACCAAGATCCTCAAGAAGAGTAAAGAGAGGGAAAAAAATTGCCATTGGCGGAAGCATTACCGAAATTACCCATGCAAGTGTTCTGTAAACGCCTTCAACAAGTGCACCTTGCAACCATTCAGGTGCACCGTACTTGGCAAAAAGGCCGCTGAGCAGGCTTTCAAGTGAAAAGAGTGCGTTTGAAAGCAGTTTTGAAGGAATGTTTGCCCCCTCTATTGTCAGCCAGAAAACTCCAAAGAGAAGTATAAGCATAATCGGAATCCCTGTCAGCTTTGATGTGAGGATTTTATCTATTTCCCGATCGGTTTTAGCATATTCCTCTTTTCCGTATGACAGTGTTTCATGCGCGATGCTTTCGCATATTCTAACGGTTTTTTCAGCCACTCTTGCGGTAACTTCTT
>JAAYWX010000168.1 GCA_012516225.1 Clostridiales bacterium | reverse complement strand
GCCGCAGGGAGTCCGGTCGTTTATTGCCAATATTCCTATCCTGAAACGATGTAACAGAATTTTGAAAGATGAGTAATATAAAAACAGAGGTGGAAACAGTGGATACAAGGGAATTATTTGCAAGACTTATTAAATGCGAGGCAGGCGGAGAAGGTATCGCCGGAATGCGGGCCGTCGCTACCGTGGTAATGAACCGTGTCAGAGTTCCTTACGGCGAATATCAGAGGGTATGCCAAGGCGATCTGCGGAAAGTTATTATCCAGATGTGCCAGTTTTCATGCTATAAAACTGTAATAGGCGGAGTACCGAATACCCAGAATGTCTGGACAGCGACACCGGAGGAAATACATTACCAAGTTGCCGACTGGGCAATGAACGGAGGAATATATACAGGCGTGGGTTCAAACTGCCTCTGGTACATGAATCCTTTCTCACCCCAATGCCCGAACTTCTTCCCGTACAATAAAACCGGATACTGGTTTACGCGGGTAAACCAGCATTGTTTCTACAATCCCACGGCAGCATATGCGCAAACTTAATATACCGGAGGTGTTTTCTATTTCATGAGCAAAAGTATCAATTGGGTGGGGAATAAGGTTCTTGATCCCATTCCGTACCAGCCCGCCGAAAGTTCCTCTGCCATTCCTCAAGACTCTTATGCGCAGCGAACAATGCCTATGCCGCAAAGCGCATATTCTCAGCAAATGATGCCTGTTCAGCAGAGCGGATACGCTCTGACTCCCGTTCAAATGCAGCAGGGCGGTTATGTTTCATCTCCCCTCCCCGCAACTCAGGGCAGCCTTGACATTTATGATACTCAGGAAGGTCCTCCTCCCGCCACTGAAAGAGGATATATCCCATACTATCTTGCAAGCAATATAGGCAAAAATGTTCGTGCGGAATTTATAATCGGTAGCAATCAGTATATGGACAAAACCGGAATTCTTACTGAGGTCGGCATAAACTACTTTGTGCTTTACGATGTCAGTTCACGCAATTATGTAATGTGTGACCTTTACTCGGTTAAATTTGTCACAATACTGCCTTCAAGATGATTGTCATTTGCAATGCATTCGGCTAATATTGTCGCAGGCATAAAACTCGTATTTATGACTTCGTTAAAAATGACCGCTCTGTCAGCAGATACGGCGGTCATTGTTTTTTGCAAGTTTTTCAGGCGGATAAAAAGCCCCTTAAAAGCAAAGAATAAAGCGGAATTGGTTGAAAATAATATTCTCGAGGTGAAAGTAATGGTGTTCAAAAAGCATAAAGCCCGCAAGCAGTCGCAGGACGGCTCGGGCATATCAGCCGAGGTGCTTTCTTCCTTGGACGAAAAACAGAACAAAAATCATAACACCAAAAAAGTGTCCTTAGGTCCGAATACAAAGAGATAAGGGGTTTGCTATGAACAGCGACAACAAAATGAAAAGCACAAGGAACAAGAAAAAGGAAGATGAAAAATTCCGTTCAAAGCACATAAAGCATGATCCGAACGCCGAAAGTGCGCGGGCCGTTTTCGGTTTGAGCGGAGACGGACGCAGTGACAGGCACCGCAAGGAAATTTGAAAAACTTGATTAAGAGAGGCATAAAAATGTCTAAAGCAAGCGCATATTTTACTGTAAATAGCATAGGCGGGAAGCATGGTGCCAAAGAGCTTAAAAGCGAACTTGACAAGCTCGCCGGTGTCATTTCCGTCAGTGTCAGCGACTCAAGCGGCAACATCGCCGTAGATTTTGATACGACAGGTGTAAGGCAGGAAGATCTGAAAACAAAAATTGAAAATCTGGGATATGATATTACAAATGTGCGGCTTGAAAACCATATAATGTAGTTTTATTAAAAATGGAGGAACATTATGACTAAAGACAGCCAGCCCGACAATAAAAAAGCGAGAAAGGAAAAGGCGAACGGCCAGACTCCTATAACCAAGGAAAACCAAAATCAAAACAGAAACTCAAAAAAGCAGTCGGTCAAAAATAATGATGTCTAATGGTCTGAAATAATATATGTCCCATTTGTTGTACGGTATGGTATACTGAAAAGCAAATGGGGCAATTTATTTCTACAGATAACCTGTTTCGATATGCTGATATATGGGGAAAAGTGCGATGAAAAAAGATCAACGGGCACAGCGCGAATTTAACTTTCTGAAAAAACAGTATTCTAAGATAAAGCAGCAGACAGCCGAGGCAAAAAACAACAAGCTTTGGCATTATGAAGCTGTCATCAGGGGAAAAATAAAAGATTTGGCCGCTTTGCGCTCTTACGGCTTTGAAGGATTTGAGCAGATCTACGACGGCTATGTGAATTTGCTTGAGGACGTTTCAGTGCGTTTGCTTGAACACTATAACAAAACCAACAAAACGGACTACCGCTTTAATGAAATTGTCAAGGGAAATTATAAGGCCTATCTGAACTCAGGTATAATTTCCGTTCTCGTTACAACCCATATTCCCAGAATAGTCGCTGAAGAATATAAAAGGCTTCTTCCGGAAAACCCCAAAGATGAGTATCCTCTTGCCAGAAAGATGAAAAGAAAATTTATTCTTCATCTTGGGGAAACAAATACGGGAAAAACATATGATGCCCTCCAGCGTTTGAAGCAGTGTTCAAACGGAGTCTATCTTGCTCCACTCAGAATACTTGCGCTTGAAAACTACGAAAGGCTTAATAGAGAAAACGTCCCCTGCAGCCTGCTTACAGGAG
>JAAYWX010000167.1 GCA_012516225.1 Clostridiales bacterium | reverse complement strand
GATTGAATCGAGGTAAAAGGAATGGATCAGCAGGAACTTGAAGCATATTTTTGTTCACTGGACCGTTCGTTTTTCATCGATAGCGATATAAAGAAATGCGCAGCTCTGGACAGGCCTTTGCCGATAGGTTTCGGACAAACCATCTCGCAGCCCAGTCTTGTTCGGGAGATGACGCGGCTTCTGGCGCCCGAAAAGGATAGTAAGGGTTTGGAGATCGGAACAGGTTCGGGCTTTCAGACAGCTATTCTGGCTAAAATGTCGGCAAAAGTATTCACAGTTGAAAGAATTGAAGAATTAATGGAAAAGGCCAAAAAGAGGCTGGAGGCATTAAAGTTTTCAAACATCTGTTTCAAAGTGGGGGACGGGAGCAAAGGATGGCCGGAGTATGCTCCCTATGACAGGATTATGGTAACGGCTGCAGCCCGCGTTGTACCGGACGAACTGGTCAGCCAGTTGGCGGCCGGAGGCAGGATGGTCATACCGGTCGGGCCGCCGGATCTACAGGAACTTCAGCTTATTACGAAAACGGACGACGGCGCTATTCACACCAATACAGTGGAAATGGTCAGATTCGTGGAGCTGAAAGGGCAGTACGGCTGGACTGAATGACAGTTTGTAACTCACTCTGGGATGGCGGGGCTGAAAACCTGCTGGGAAGGCGGAGTAAACCTTGGCGATGAAAAAAATGAATTTGGGCAAATTTATGTGCCTTATTTTAAGGCATAGGCCGGAGGTAATTGGTATATCGCTGGATGAGCATGGCTGGGCAAGAGTTGATGAACTGATTGCCGGTATTGCGAAAAAGACAGAGTTTAATATGGAACTCCTTGAGGAGATTGTGCGAACGGACAACAAGCAGCGGTTCTCTTTCAATGAAGACAAGACTCTGATACGCGCCAATCAGGGCCATTCAATCCCGGTGGATGTAGAGCTTCGCGAACTGGACCCGCCGGAACTGTTGTGGCACGGCACGGGAGAAAAATATGTCGCCTCTATCGACAGTCAGGGATTAATTCCCAAGAGCAGGTTGTATGTGCATTTATCCAAAGATGAAGAAACAGCCGTTAAGGTTGGCGCTCGTCACGGCAAGCCGGTGCTGTATTGCGTCATGAGCGGGGAAATGGCCCGGGATGGATATAAGTTTTATCTCTCGAAGAACGGTATCTGGTTGACAAAAACAGTGCCTGTTACATATTTAAAGAAAATAAAGTACTGACCTTTAATGCCCGTATGAGCCTGAATGGCAATTTGAAAACCTCAATTAAATCCGAACCTTTAGTAAAATTGGGATTCCTTATAATTCTGCTGATAAATCATGGTTTTTGAAATGTTTCTTGCTCATAGAAATGCTATAGCGTAATATGAAAATGAAAAAAATTGTGTATTGTAAAGATCAGGGGGGCTGTTATGGATAAGCATGTATTGTTTGAAACGGCTAAAATACTAATAGAAAAGCTTAAGAATGCTAAAAGAATGGAAGAAATATGGCTAACTTATAAAGATGTAAGTAGTCATTTATACCGGTATGCAGGCATCAGGATTGAGCCCCTGTTTACAAAGGAGTATATTGGTGAATTATCTGCAATATGTTATAGATTAGGCCTCCCGCTGATTTCCAGCATTGTAATAAACAAGGATGATTTAATCCCCGGTCCAGGGTTTTTTAAATTGTATAGTGATTTAACCGGAAGAAAGGTGAAAAAAGAAGATTCAGAGATTATATGGCTTGAAGAAAGTAGAAAGTGTTTCGAATGCGAGGACTGGGACAGACTGTTATTAGAAATTAATCCTGGTCACCAAAACATCCTTGGGCTTAATGTGCAGAATGATGGTGATAGATTATATAAAGAGGGTAAAGAAAGGTTAAAGCGTCATATTGAAAAGGAACGAAATCCGTTGGTTATTAAAGACGCGAAAGCAGCCTTTTTTAAAAAACATGGGAGGTTGTTCTGCGAAATTTGTGACTTCGATTTTGGAAAGGTATATGGAGAAATAGGCAAAAATTTTGCAGAAGGACATCACAAGAAAATGGTTGCGGATATGGATAAAGAAGGGGATACCATTACAATTGATGATATCGCTATAGTCTGCAGCAATTGTCATTCTATGCTTCATAGATCTAGCCCGCCTATTACCGTCGAGGAATTAAAACATATTGTAGAAAAGAATAGGGCAAATTGCTGATACTTAATACTGGGGTTTGGGATTTAAGTGATAGTTGAGCGGGATTGGGGTGTGGCATGAGTTTATACGACAAGGTCAGCACAGGGTTAAAGGGTTTTGATCAGGTCATCGACCACCTGCGATTTGGAGATAATGTGGTCTGGCAGGTGGATTCCGTTTCAGACTATAAGAAGATGGCTCATCATTTTGCCGAAAGCGCAAAAACACAAAATATGAGCCTGATTTACATCCGTTTTGCCAATCATGAGCCCATACTGGATAGCAGTTTTAATATAAAGACTTATCGTATTGATGCCAGAAAAGGCTTTGAAAGCTTTGCTACGGAAATACACAACATTATTAAAGCAGAGGGCAAAAGGGTACTCTATGTTTTCGACTGCCTTACCGATTTATTAAGATACTGGCATTCGGATTTGATGATCGGCAATTTTTTTAAGGCGACCTGTCCGTATTTATACGATCTGGATACGGTCGCATATTTTGCCATTAAGCGCAATTCTCATACCTATAACACCATTGCCGGCATCCGTGAAACGACCCAGCTTCTCTTGGATTTATATCAGATCCACGATAAAACCTATATTCACCCCCTTAAGGTATGGCAGCGCTATTCTCCGACCATGTTTTTCCCGCATCTCATCCAAGGCCAGGAGGCTGTCTGCATTACGTCCAGTTCCGATGCTTCGGAACTGTTTAACAGGATCAATCGCGGGGAAATAAGGCTGGATCACTGGAACACCATTTTTAACAAAGCGAAAAGAATGCTGAGCTTTCCTCAAAAGAAGCAGGAAGCGGTAAAGAAGCGTCTCATGTATATGCTTATTGGAAGCGATTCACGAATGTTTCAGCTGTGCGACCGGTATTTTACCTTGAAAGATATTCTCGACATCGCTTCCAGGGAAATCGGCACCGGCTTTATTGGCGGTAAGAGCGTCGGCATGCTTCTGGCCAGAAAAATACTGGAAGTTGAGGGCGGCGATCGCTTTGCGCCGTATATGGAGCCTCATGATTCGTTCTATATCGGCTCCGATGTGTTTTACACCTATATTGTCCAGAACGGATGGTGGCGGCTTCGTACCAGGCAAAAAACGCCCGAGGGCTATTACAGGTATGCGGCGGAACTGAAAGAAAAGCTGCTGCATGGAACCTTCCCCAAGGATATTCAGGAGCAGTTTGTTCAAATGCTGGAGTACTTCGGCCAGTCGCCTATTATCGTGCGTTCCAGCTCTCTGCTGGAAGACAACTTTGGAAACGCTTTTGCCGGCAAGTACGAGAGCGTTTTCTGTGTGAATCAGGGAACACCCCAGGAGCGCTATGAAGCATTTGAGCAGGCCGTGCGTACTGTTTATGCAAGCACCATGAACGAGGATGCATTAAACTATCGCATGAACAGGGGGCTGGCGCAGCAGGATGAGCAGATGGCGATATTGGTACAGCGCGTGTCCGGCGACCGGCACGGGGACTATTTTTTCCCGCATATCGCGGGTGTCGGGAATTCCAGCAACCTGTATGTTTGGGATGAAAGTATCGATATGAATGCGGGAATGCTTCGCCTTGTGTTCGGTTTGGGCACCAGAGCGGTGGACCGGACCGATGGAGATTATGTGAAGGTGGTGTGTCTTGACAACCCGCTTCGCATTCCGCCAATGAATTATGAAGACCAGAAGAAATTCTCCCAACATAGGTTGGATCTGCTTTCGCTTACAGACAATGCTCTGCAGAGCAGGGACTTGGACGAGGTTTTGTCCCTCCCCTTAAAAACAGATTCGAAGCTGTTCATAAGCCCTGACTACGCTGCCCAGGCCCGTATGCGCGAACTGGGGTACAAGAACCGGAAGACGCCTTATCTGCTGGATTTCAAAAAACTTTTCACGGATACAGAATTTACTGCCGTGATGAGAGAGATGCTGGCTCTGCTGGCGAAAGCGTACGATTACCCGGTTGATATCGAATTTACGGCCAACTTTAACGAGCATAGCGGCTTTAAGATCAATCTCCTGCAATGCCGCCCGTTGCAGACAAAAGGCTTAGGCAAAACGGTCAGGATACCGGAGATTAAAGATGTGAAGGATTGTTTCTTCTCGAGTAAAGGCGGCTTCATGGGCGGAAGCGTACGCCTGCCCATCGATTATGTCATCTTTATCAGCGCGGGTACGTACCTGAAACTGAGCGAGCAGGGAAAGTATGAGGTGGCCAGAAAAATAGGCTTAATCAACAAAGAAATGAAAGGGAAAAATGCCATGCTGGTGGGCCCGGGCCGGTGGGGGAGCACCACGCCGTCCCTTGGCGTTCCGGTGCACTTTTCGGAATTGTGCCACATGAAGGTCCTTTGCGAGTATGCTTCAATGAAAGAAGGCTTTATGCCGGAGCTATCCTATGGCAGCCACTTCTTTCAGGATATTGTGGAATCAGAGATCTTTTATGTGGCTATCTTTGACGGATACCAGGATGTCGTTTTCAACCCTGACCGTATTCTGCGCGAAGAAAATCTGCTTACTTCTTTCCTGCCCGATAGCGTCCAGTTTGAAAGTGTAATCCATGTTGCAAATACCAGCGGTATGCAGATTTATTCCGATATTGTCACCCAAAGGCTGCTGTGCAGATAAACCCACTATGTAACATTAGTTATTATATAATGTATCTAAGCATTATAGCTCTTTTTCCGTTTTGGCGGTAAAATGACTTCGAAGAATTCGAATGATTTTTTGCATGTGCTTCTGATGGAAAAGGGGATATTCAATGGCAGCCTATAATAACAGATATGAAAGATATATAAATAGGGTTTTCGTATATGGGACGCTGATGAAGGGCTTTTGCAACTATAAAAGATATCTTGAAGGGCGGATTAACCGCATCACGCCAGGCAGAACACATGGACTGCTTTACCACCTGCCTGAAGGATACCCTGCTTTACTGGAAGGAAATGAAACGATTGAAGGGGAAATCATGGAGCCAGTCGATGAGGACCTGCTGAAAACTCTGGACTGGTTGGAAGACTATGCTGAATCGCGCAGCAACAATCTATATGTCAGAGAGGTAAGGAACATATTGACTGAAAGCGGGGAAGAATTACCCTGCTGGATATATATCTACGCGGATGAGAAATACGCAAAGGAAAATGGAATCCTGGTTCCGAACGGGAATTGGAGAAGGTTTATGGAGGAGAAGGTGCTTGATATGAGCGGATAATTGTGTATCGTCTTTAGTATAAATTATTTTTATTTAGTACAGGGGGTTAGCTTATGAAATATCCCTGATATTCACAGTTCCTATAGCAAAACCGTAGTCCTGATTCTGTTAAAAACACTGAGCACCCATATTTTAACTTTTTAATTCAATTTGGGAGGTTACGATATGGAGACATGCTTGCTGTCAGTCGATTGGGACTATTTTGTCTACACCTGGGATAATTGGGGCAGTTACTTGGAAAACAACAGGAGTATAACTGACCTTTGGTACAAAAGATATATCCAGGCGAAGGCTCGGGGGGAGGATATTGAAAAAGCATTCCGATTATCTTCAGAATTGGACACATTTTGGAATAGGATCAGGAAACATTTTATATTTGAAAAGAATGTTAAAGCCTATGTTTCAGACTCCCATACCTTGTCATATAAAATCGCAAAAGAGAACAACTGCAAAGCAGTATACCTGTTTGATTCCCATGCCGACCTTGGTTATGGCGGGCTTTCGTCTCTTGATTTTGAGGTCAATTGTTCCAACTGGCTTGGCAAACTGCTGAAGGAAAAACAGATCGAACAGGCTAATATTTTTTACAGCCCGTACACAGCCGAAAAGCCGGAACCCTTCAGCCAGATGAATCGAGTTTACAACATCAGGTACTATCATTTTCGTGACTTTGACGGATGCGCAATGGTATCGGCCATTCATATATGCAGATCCGGCGCCTGGACTCCGCCGTGGCTGGATAATAGATTTGTTCAGTTTGTTGATGCAATGGGATTCACGTATGAAACAGTGGATTGCCCGGAAAGGAAATGGGATCCGGCCAATATCAGCCTGTCGGATCAGATCGATTATTTAATGGCATGATGTATTATACAATGAGGGGTGTAACGATGAATCACATTACCGAAATAATTGAACAAATTGCTTCAGGAGTGGATCCAACTACCGGTGAAGCTGTTGATATTGAGGCCTTGCGTGAAGATCCGGATTTAATGCGGGCAATCAAAAAACTGAATAAAGCGTTCTTCATTAATAAGGGTTATTCTGCATATAGCCGATATGAAGATCAATATCCAGAGCATGTCATTATTATGAAGGAGGGCAAATTTTATTCCTCGCACAATGCTTCTGCTCAGGTTCTCAATCGAGAGCTGGGATATAAACTTGTAAGGGATGGTTAATTGTAAAATGAAGTTGGACAGTTGAAGAAGAAAAATCCACAGTGGTATTTCCTCATGGTAGAATGGAGTTCCCACACAACCATCTGCCGCAAGGAGGGCAATCACTGTGGACTGCCAAAATTATATCACAGAGG
>JAAYWX010000166.1 GCA_012516225.1 Clostridiales bacterium | reverse complement strand
TACCTCATCTTGGCTGGAACACGGCGGCGCGCCGGAAAAAGCAGTAAAAAGCGCGTTTACATCGGCGGTTGACGCGTATATCAAAAAAAGCGGCAAGTACCAGAAAAATGAAAGCAAAATCAGTTTTCAGGATGTAGCGGACTGCCTTGTCCTTGTAACCAACTGTTTTTCAACGCAGACTTCTTACGAGAACCAGACTAAAAAGGCAATTAACAACAGGTTCATTCAGGAGGCAATGACGGACTTTTTCCGTGAGCAGCTTGAAATTTATTTTATAGAGCACAGAACCGAAGCGGAAAAAATCGCGGAGCAGGTTCTTATTAACAAGAGAAGCCGTGAACAGGCAGAGAAAGCAAGGCTGAACATAAAAAAGAAACTTTCCGGTGCTCTTGACATTTCAAACCGCGTTCAGAAATTTGTCGACTGCCGGTCAAAGGACGTTGAAAAACGTGAAATATACATTGTAGAAGGAGATTCGGCGCTCGGAGCGTGCAAGCTTTCCCGTGACGCGGAATTTCAAGGAATTATGCCGGTAAGAGGCAAAATACTAAACTGCCTTAAAGCGGACTATTCAAAAATTTTTAAAAGCGAGATAATAACAGATTTGATAAAAGTCCTCGGCTGCGGGGTGGAAGTTGAAAAGGGCAGAGGGAAAGAACTTGCAACCTTTGACCTTGACAGCCTGCGCTGGAACAAGATAATTATATGCACCGATGCCGATGTTGACGGATTTCAGATACGTACGCTTATTCTCACTATGATTTACAGGCTTATGCCGACACTCATAGAGAAAGGGTATGTTTATATTGCGGAATCTCCGCTTTATGAGATAAATACTAAAGAAAAGACTTATTTTGCATATTCGGAGCGGGAAAAAGCCGAAATACTCGAAAAGCTTGAAAATAAAAAATACACTATAAACCGCTCCAAAGGACTCGGCGAAAACGATCCGGAAATGATGTGGCTTACGACAATGAATCCCGCAACAAGAAGGCTTATCCGCGTAATGCCGGAGGACGCTAAAAGGACATCCGAGCAATTTGACCTTCTGCTCGGCGACAACCTTTCGGGACGCAAAAACCATATCGCAGAGAACGGATATAAATATCTCGATTTAGCCGATATCTCTTAATGAGAGGGAAAAATCTCTATGACAAGAAAAAAACAGCCTGAAAACAATAAAACTGAGGGTTCGCCAATGGTAGAAGGACTGCGGGCGGAAGTGCTTGAACAGCCTATCACGGAAACTCTTGAAGTTAACTATATGCCTTATGCGATGAGCGTAATAGTTTCGAGGGCAATTCCGGAAATAGACGGATTCAAGCCTTCTCACCGCAAACTGCTCTATACGATGTATAGGATGAATCTTTTGACAGGCGCGCGGACCAAGAGTGCGAACATAGTCGGGCAGACAATGCGCCTGAATCCTCACGGAGACGCGGCAACATATGAAACAATGGTGCGCCTGTCAAAAGGATACGGCGCCCTGCTCATTCCTTTTATAGACAGCAAAGGCAATTTCGGAAAAGTCTATTCGCGTGATATGTCATATGCCGCTTCCCGCTATACCGAAGCGAAACTGGCGGAAATATGCGGCGAGATTTTCCGCGATATTGACAAAGATACGGTCGACTTTACAGATAATTATGACGGCACTATGAAAGAGCCGACACTCCTTCCAACAACGTTTCCGAATGTTCTCGTTTCAGCAAAGACGGGCATTGCCGTTGGCATGGCAAGCCAGATATGTGGATTTAACTTGAATGAAGTCTGCGAAACAACCATCAACTACCTGAAAGACCCGGAATGCGACATAATGCAGACACTTCTTGCACCCGATTTTCCAACGGGCGGAGAGCTTTTATAT
>JAAYWX010000165.1 GCA_012516225.1 Clostridiales bacterium | reverse complement strand
CCTTATAAATAATAAGGAGGAGCTTTAAGATGGCAAGAATTAAAGGCGCGACAATGACGCGCAAGAGAAGAAATAAAGTCCTTGGAATGGCTAAGGGCTATTGGGGTGCAAAGTCAACCCACTATAAAATGGCAAATCAGGCTGTCATGAAGTCTCTCACATACGCCTATGTAGGACGCAAGCAGAAGAAAAGAGACTTCCGTCAGCTTTGGATTACCCGTATTAACGCAGCATGCAAAATGAACGGTATGAACTATTCAACATTTATGCACGGACTTAAGCTTGCGGGAATTAATATGAACAGAAAAATGCTTTCAGAAACGGCTATACATGATCCTGAGGCATTTGCAGCTCTTACCGAAAAAGCGAAAGCCGCGCTTAACGCTTAACAGTGCTTAATTATACTTTTAAAATAAAAGCGGACGGCTTTTGCCGCCCGCCTTTTGCTTTTTAATATTACGGAGTGTTTTTATGATTGAATTAACGGTAAACGAGCTTAAAAATGCAGCAAAAACCTTGAAAGCAGGCGACAGAATTCTTCTTTCCGGTACGGTATATACGGCAAGAGATGCCGCACATAAACGAATATTTGAAATCCTCGACAAGGGAGATAAGCTGCCCTTCGATTTAGAAGGAGCAGTCATCTATTATACAGGCCCCACTCCTGCAAGAAGCGGCAAACCGGTTGGTTCCTGTGGGCCTACTACTTCTATGAGAATGGATAAATTTACCCCGCGTCTTCTTGACCTTGGACTCATAGGGATAATAGGCAAAGGGGAGAGGGGAAAGGAAGTATGCGACGCAATAGTCCGCAATGGAGCTGTATATTTCTGTGCGGTCGGCGGAGCCGGGGCATTGATGGCAAGCCATATTTCAAAAGCCGAAGAAATAGCATTTTCTGATTTAGGCTGTGAATCTGTAAAACGGCTTGTTGTAGACAAATTGCCTCTGACCGTATGCATAGACTGCTTAGGCGGGAATATTTTTGAAGACAACAGGGGAAAATACGCTAATATAAGCAACTGATTACAGGGTTTGAAAGGTTTTACAAATGAGGACACTCTTTGAGGGATTTTTAATCGCTGTTTTAGTACTTCTCTTTAGCACCGCGCTTTCTCTTGCGATAATCCATATAACATATTTCCCATATACGACTGACATTGAAAATTTGAAACTCTGTGAAAATACGGGGCTATCAAGAGAAGAAATTATGCTTAATTTTAAAGCAGTTATGAATTATCTCTCGCCTTTTTACTCGGGGATTTTCACATTGCCTACATTAAGGTATTCTCAAACAGGTGCTTATCATTTTGCCCAGTGCAAGATAATGTTCAACGCCGTATATTTTGCGGGGCTTCTATCTGCGCTCGCACTTTCGTCGGCTGCAGCAAACAAGGTAGTTTCGCCTTTGGCTCTTCGTATTTCGGCTGTGCTGACACTGGCTGCTCCTGTAATGCTTGCGGCAACTTTTGCTGTTGATTTTGATAAAGCGTTCACGCTTTTCCACAATTTGTTTTTTGATAGTAATACTTGGCTTTTTAATCCCAAAAGCGACCCTATAATAAAAATTTTGCCTATGCCCTTCTTCATGCATTGCGCACTCTTTATTGCACTTTTTTGGATAATCGGAGCCGCTTTTCAATTTGCTCTCGGTCTTAAAAATTACAAAGGATAAGGCTTCTGTCAAAGCCTTATCCTTTTTGTGATTACAAAAAAT
>JAAYWX010000484.1 GCA_012516225.1 Clostridiales bacterium | reverse complement strand
GTTTTACGCATGAAAATTTTATATTGCTCTAATGGATAGTTCATTTCGCTGAATGAGTATAAGAATTCTCCATCGCCGTCAATGGCATAAATCTCATTACCTCGTACTGCAAGAAGTAATGGGATGCATTTCAACGTTTCAGGATATTTTGTTACCAGCTTTTCAAAAGCTTGTTCTATATTTTGAGAGCATATAAGTGAATTGAGAATATTAAGTTCAATCTTAATATTCTCAATATTCCTATAGACTTTAGGGAAATCTACATAATAACTATAATCTGATATACTTTCTTTAAATTTTGAAAACCACTGTGAAAAATCGCGCACAATGTATCCCCCTATCAATAGGTAGAAATAAGCAATTCACTAATCTTGCCTCGCCCATTACCTACAGAATTTATCATTCGCATTGCACCAATACGGCATATGTTGTGTTTTGAATAAAGTTTATCAAAAAATTCGTCGCTTTCATCAATATTTTTGGGGTCTGAATTGCTGACGACCACAAAAGCTCCCTTTTGACTTATTTCATCTACAAACCGAGCCAATTCTATTTGATGGCAATCATCAAATCCGTTTTGCGCGTACGATGTGAAGCTGGAAGTTGCTGAAAGCGGACGGTATGGCGGATCAAAATAGGCAAAAGTTCGGTTGTCGATAAAATCCCGAGATTCTTTGTAATCTCCGCATACAATCCGAACGTTTTGTAATTTTTCTGCGACTTTCCGTAAATTTAGTTCATCACAGATAGACGGATTTTTATAATTTCCCATTGGTACATTAAATTCGTCTTTGCTGTTTACACGATATAAACCGTTAAAGCAAGTACGGTTCAGAAAAATAAACAGAGCAGCCAGTTCGGCTCCTTGGCTTTTTTCTTTTTTGAGCGCATTAAATTTTTCACGCTTATTATAATAATAGATTTTGCGGCTGTTCATGTCCACTTTCAAATATTCTTGTTCTAATACCCGCAAATTTTCAACTAATTCATCAATATTATCTCTTACATTAAGATATGTAATGATTAATTCTCTGTTGATATCGCTAATATATACCTCGTCAAGTTTATAGTTGCTTAAAATGTCAAACAGAACCGCTCCACCACCAACGAAAGGCTCAGCATATTTTGTAATTGTTGTTCCAAGACCAGCAGGATACTTAGTGCGAATTTCTTTTAAAATCTGCGCTTTACCACCTGCCCATTTTAAAAAAGGCTTAGCTTGCAAGAAACTCTCTGAGATATAAAATTTAGGCTGCGCATATTCTAACTGTCCTTGATATATATATCCATTATCAATGGCTTTTTTAGAAACAACAGATTTCATAGCATATCCTCCTAAATTTGCGCTATCAATTATATTCCAGATTAAAAACAAAGTCAATTTTGTTCTCTCCCTTTCTTCCTGTACTATACCACATTAGAGAGAGGCGTTGCAATTTTACTATACCAGAACAATTTTTGCGCATCTACCGTTTCCACCTCAGGCCGCCTAAGCCATCCACGATAAGTATAATACGGTATATTGTGCTCCTGACACCATGTTTTTGCCGGCTTTCCGCTCGCTTTACACTCTGACACGAGTTCCCGCCAGTTTTCGTACTTGCTCATCAAAATACCTCCTCGTTTCGTATGCTATTGAGGTATTCTCTCATCTCCTGATGATTTTTTAAAGGCGGGGGATTATTGAGCGGTTAC
>JAAYWX010000164.1 GCA_012516225.1 Clostridiales bacterium | reverse complement strand
GCGGAGATTATACGCGCCTTTTTCCAGTGGGATGCTCTCGGCTCCGTAACGAACGGTTCAAATGTGCTAAAAAACTATCCTACTTTCAACAATTTCAATATTATTGGAGCAGATGGCAAGGTAGTTGTCTATATGTCCACAATGGTGCCGTTTATTATTGCCGGATTGTGCATTGCCGTTATAACCCTGCTCATCAATTCATCATACGGGAGGGCTTTCAAGGCAATCCGCGAGGATGAAATTGCAGCCGAGGCGATGGGAATAAATCTTGCTCGCCACAAGATGATGTCTTTTATAATAAGCTCGTTTTTTGCGGGTGTCGGCGGCGCGCTGCTCGCCATGTTCCAGAATACAATTACGGCCGCGCCGTTTAAATCGGCAATGACTTATGAGATACTTCTTATTGTGGTTATAGGCGGCATAGGCTCCGTAACCGGAAGCTGCCTTTCATCTTTTTTGTTTGTCGCCGCATCGGAATGGTGGCTTAGAGGATTGGATAACGGAGTGTTTGCAAGAATTTCCGCTCCCGGGATTTTCCGTACAGGATTCCGAAAAGTTGTATTTGCGGTTATAATCATGCTGATTGTCCTTTTCTATAGAAAGGGAATAATGGGGACAAACGAATTCAGTCTTGACCGCATATACGGGAAACTGACACGGCGCAGAGTTAGCAAGCAGAAGGGGGCGGAATAGATGTCAGAGCCGGTACTTGCACTTACCGATGTGACAATGCAGTTCGGCGGGGTCGTCGCCGTAGATAATCTCTCGATGTATGTCGGCAAGGATGAAATTGTCGCGCTTATAGGACCTAACGGCGCTGGAAAGACAACTGCGTTCAATGTTATAACCGGAGTTTATGAGCCGACTAACGGCAACGTTTCTTTCCACGGGAAAACTATTGTGGAAAACCATCCCAAAGGGAAAATGAAAAAGCTGTATGCCGGACAAAACGCCGGGAAATATAAAAAATCAATAGTAAAAACTCCGGATAAGATTACGGAAATGGGCATTGCGCGCACATTTCAGAACATCCGGCTTTTCAAAGAACTTTCCGTACTTGAAAACGTGATGATAGCAAAGCACCTCCATCTGAAGGCCAATGTTTTTTCAGATACGTTTCGCTTCAATAAAAAGGAAGAGCAAAAAATAAGGGAAGAGTCGCTGGAGCTTTTGCACCTTGTGGAGCTGGAAGACCTTCAAAATGACAAGGCGGCCTCTCTGCCATACGGCAAGCAGCGCCGACTTGAAATTGCAAGGGCACTCGCTACGGAGCCAACGCTGCTTTTGCTTGATGAGCCTGCGGCGGGAATGAATCCGCAGGAAACATTGGAACTGTCCGATTTTATAAAGCGCATAAAGAATGATTTTGGACTTTCGGTACTTATGATAGAGCATCATATGGACCTTGTCATGTCTATAGCAGACAGAATATATGTACTTGATTTCGGCAAGCTGATATCAAGCGGAACACCGGGAGAAGTACAGAGCGATCCGCGCGTTATTGAGGCATATTTGGGGGTGAGCGAAGATGCTGAAAGTTGAGAACCTTTGCGTGAATTATGGAGGCATCAAGGCTGTCCGTGATATTTCGTTTGAAGTTGAGGAAGGCAAGATAGTCACCCTTATAGGAGCAAACGGAGCGGGAAAATCGACAACTCTGCGTTCAATTGCTGGGCTTGTTCCGGTTTCATCTGGGAAAATTACGTTTTTAGGGGAAGAAATAACCGGGAAAAAGACGAATGAGATAGTGTCAAGAGGCGTGACGCTGGTTCCCGAGGGACGCCACGTTTTTCCGGATATGACGGTTCTTGAGAATCTAAAAATTGGCGCATACCTGCGAAAGGATAATCTGGAGGAAGACTTGGACTGGGTTTTTACCCTGTTTCCAAGACTGAAGGAGCGTTCATGGCAGGCGGCCGGCACACTGTCCGGCGGCGAACAGCAAATGCTTGCGGTCGGTCGTGCCCTTATGAGCCGTCCGAAACTGCTGATGATGGATGAGCCGTCGCTTGGGCTTGCTCCGCTTGTGGTGAAAGGCATATTTGATATTATAAAGGAAATCAATAAGCAGGGCGTAACAATTCTTCTGATCGAGCAGAACGCAAATATGGCCCTGCACACGGCCGATACGGGCTATGTCCTTGAAACCGGGCGCATAACGCTTTCAGGCACCGGAAAGGAGATTCTTAAAGATGAGGCAGTCAAAAAGGCTTACCTTGGGAAATAGAGCGTTTCAGGCGGATTTAATAAATTTGTTACATTAAATAAGGGTGTTTCCCATTTTTAGGGAAACACCCTGAGTTCGTTGCAAACAGATTTGCCCCCAGCAAGACGGAGGAATGATATGGATTATACAAAACTGGCAAGAGAACGTTTTTCGAACGATAATTATGCGGTAATGCCTTCTGGCATAAAAATCGAAAAAGCGGAGCCAAACTATGCCAAGTGCAGTATGGAGATAGACGAAAGGCACCTTAATACGAACGGTACGGTTATGGGCGGAGCGATTTTTACGCTTGCTGATTATGCATTCGGAGTTGCGGCGAATATAGAGCAATCACAGGCCGTATCGCTGTCCAGCAGCATTAATTTTATGAGAAGTACCAAGGGTCCTGTCCTTTATGCGGAAGCCAGGTGTTTGAAGTACGGAAAAAGTATTTGCTTTTATGAGGTCATCGTTACGGACAGCAGAGGAACAGATATCGCGGTAATGCAGGCAACAGGTTTTTTGAAATGACTTGTGATAAATAGAAAAGGATATAAAGCATAAGCAGATCAGCGGTGTGAGATGAAGTAATCCAAAACCTCGGATTCACCTATGACTTCTATCCCATTTTTTATTAAAAGATCCGCAGTTATTCCATTTCCTTCGGTTAAGGTGGCGGTGAAACTTCCATCATATATGGTTCCATGACCACACGATGGACTGCGTTCCTTCAAAACAGCAAGTTTGCAGTTGAAGAGTTTAGCGAGTTTTAAGGTTTCCTCGGCGCCTTTTTCATAAGCTTCAGTAACATCGTTGCCTGCAATATTTACGACTCTTCCCTCTATTATTTCAGCCGGCGGGCGGGGAGTGCACAATCCTCCGAACAGTTCAGGGCAAACGGGTATAAGCTGGTGGGAGGCCATAAGCTTCAGCACGGAGCTATGTAAAATTCCTGTGCCGTTGTATCTGCAGTTTACGTTCAGCAGACAGGCGCTGACAAGTATGTTCATAGTTATTATCCTCGCTTTTTGAAAATGAGCCGATAGCGGAGCTGTATAGAAGTCTAAGCAGGCAGCATTATTGGCGTTTTGCTATTGAATAACGGCGGAAACAGAGTTAATATGTATATCACATCAAGCGCAGACGGGTAAGGAGCGCTAAAACTTAATTAGGATGTTTTCAATGGGAAAATTATCGAAAGCATTAATGGCGATGTCCTTAATTTTAAATATTTCACTTCAGCCGCTTTGCGGATTTTTTCCTTTTTCCATATTTGGGACAAACTGCGTTTCGAACAGAGGGCTGGAGAGCTTTCAAGAAGAAAGCTCTGCAGAAACATGCAACAAAAATTATTTGCCTGCACATGATATGTTATACAACGAAGCAGCCATATTTCAAGCACGCCAGGTAAATTATACCGAAAATTTGTTAGAAAACAAGTCTGGAGACAAAGCTTATGCAGAAAACTTTGAAATTAAGATAGAATACTATTTCATTTTGCTTGCAGGTATGTTCTTCGTTTTCAGCTTGCTTGCTCATTATACGTTGATGCTTAAAAAGAGGCATTACGAGGAAAAATACGACAGCGAGATGAAATTCAGAAACATAACAAATAATATCAACGGCGGTGTTCTCGTGCTTCTTCCTCAGAGAAATTATAAGGCGGAATATTTTAACGATGGTTTTTTAAAGCTTATCCACAAGAGCGGGGAAGAATTTAACGGTTTATGCGAGCGGGATTATATAAATTTTGTCCATCCCGGCGATGTAGTAGAGCTGAAAAAACTTATGGTGAAAACGAGGGAAAAGGAAGAAAATGACAGAAGCTTTTCAATTCAGTTGAGGATAAAACAGGATAGCATTACATATATTCCAGCTATATTAAACGGTTCGTATGTAAGAAGCGAACGCGGCGAAGAAAAGCTTTACTGCGTCATTATGGATCTTTCAAGAGAACTTACTATATTGGAAAGACTTGCTTTTGAACAGGAGCGCTACAGAATACTGATAGAAAAGTCTGATGAAATACTGTATGAGGTGGATTTTTCTGCACAGACAATATGTATTTCAAAGAAATTTGAAGAAAAATTCGGTTGGAATTTGCCTGAAAAATACTGGGGAGAAGCTATACCTGACCTGCTTCATATCTATGAGGAGGATAGGCCGGAATTTGCCAAAATGCTCAAAGCTATAAACGGAGACATAGTAGACGGGGAATGTATGGTACGAGTATATAACAGTGGTTTTGAGCCTCGCTGGTGCAGGATTTTCTTCCATGTGATGAGAAAAGACGGAATAAAGACTTGGCTTATAGGAAAACTCGTAGATATTGATGATGAGATGAAGGAAAAGCAAAATCTTCTTTATAAAGCAGAAACAGACTCATTAACAGGATTGTATAATAAAGAGGCGTTTAAGTCGCGCTGTGAAGATTATCTTGCTAATAATCCAGATGTAAACTGCGCGGTTATCTTCTTTGACATAGATAACTTTAAGGAAATTAACGACAATCTTGGACATACGGCGGGAGACAAGGCACTTAAAGATGTTTCCGCCATAGTGAGAGAGAACTTTTCTGAGAATGATATTCTCGGAAGATTCGGTGGGGACGAGTTTTGCATACTCGTAAAGGACGTTTCAAAGGAGAGTTTGGAATTTAAGCTGGGCCTGCTGGTAGAAAAACTCAGCGACCAATACATAAGTGACCGATATGCAGTGGACATTTCGGCAAGCATATGAGCGGCATACAGCGGTGAACTTGGAAACAGCTTTGAACCTCTTTTGGAGTATGCCGATAAAGCTCTGTATTTTGCAAAGGAAAACGGGAAAAACAGCTATGCCGTTTATAGTGACGGGCTTTGCCTTAAAGGATAGAGGGGCAG
>JAAYWX010000163.1 GCA_012516225.1 Clostridiales bacterium | reverse complement strand
TCCAAATGAATATCTGCGGCATGCAGAAGTTTTATCTGTTTCATGTAATTCTTAGAGCCTCCACATTCAGACATTTTCCGGTTGCAGTGTCCAAAGTGAACACAGCACACTCCATTTTCCCTGAACCTTCTGCCGATTCGTATCTCCGTGGCGGTTCTCCCAAAAATTTTCCAATACTTTGTTGAGGATCTATGCCCAGAACCGAAAGTGCAGGTCCAGTCATTCCAATATCGGTAATAAAACCTGTTCCTTTGGGAAGGACGCAACCATCGGATGTTTGGACGTGTGTATGCGTTCCCCAAACTGCGGACACTCTCCCGTCGAGGTAGAAGCCCAAATCGGCTTTTTCGCTTGCGGCTTCCGCGTGCATATCAACAAGAATCATCTTTGTGTTAATGGATGAGAGTATTTCATCCGCCACATAAAAAGGATTGTCGGTATTAGAGTCAAGCATATAGCGGCCAATAAGATTTATTACCGCTATATCACCGAAAGGTGTTTTATATACTTCATGACCGATTCCAGGACAACAAAGAGCAAAATTTGCCGGACGCAAAATTCTGTTGTTTGAGTCGAGATATTCTTTTATCTCCCATCTTGTCCATGTGTGATTGCCAAGTGTAATTACATCAGCTCCCGCGGAAAAAATATTTTCCGCCTGTGCTGGAGTTATTCCGACAACATTACTGTTTTCCCCATTTACGACGGTAAAAGAGATATTTTTATATTTCTTAACGGAAGCAAGATTTTGAGTTAAAAAATCAATCCCTGTTTTTCCGCAAACATCCCCGACTGCGAGAATATTAACCGTCATTCCGCACTTCCTTTCAGATTTTGCCGAAATTATAGCAAAAATTTCCGTAACTTATATTGTAGCATATTTTTCTTTATATGTGCAAACTAATTAATAGAAATTTGCTGTTTGCACATACTATTTTTGAAGTCGTCAGAAAAAAGGAAAGATTTCAACAAAAGAGCAAGGCAAATACAGCACCTTTCCGAATTTTGCCCACATATTGCAGATAAAATGTACCGCTGAGCAAAATTGCGGAGGGGAAAATAATTCTGCGCAAAAGCGCATGGGAGGTCTTTTTATGAACGCCAGAAATTTTGCAAGAGGAATGGGAATTGGAATGGTTGTCGGTTCGGCTATAGGCATGACCATTGCAGCAACTAACAAAAAAGGCAACAGACAGAAAAAATTAAGCAAGACGATCAGGACGGTAGGAGATATCGTCGAAAATCTCGGAAACACATTTAATATGTAGCAAGATGTCTTACTATAGACAGCTGAGCGAAAATAAAGATTTTTATGTAAAAGGGTCTTGCATTCCATCAGTGTTTGTGGTATTATACTCAAGCGCCATGTGAATGTGCGCCCTTAGCTCAGCTGGATAGAGCGTCTGGCTACGGACCAGAAGGTCGGGAGTTCGAATCTCTCAGGGCGTGCCAAAATGTCCCTTGTTTAGGGATGATGGCATAAAATAACAGGCAGGGAGTGTATATACGCTCCCTGCCTGTTGTTTTATATTAACTATCACCCTACATATTGTGATGCTGTAACTGCCCCAAACTCCTTAGAAATTGAAAGCGCACTGAGTACTTAGAATATCAAATAGCAAAGGGGCTGAAAAATTTTCAGCCCCCAGCTTCATGCTGTTTTTATGCGATCAAATGTGATTTGCTACTTCAAAAGCGTCCCATACAGCATACATGATGTTTGATACCCTGCGTGCATCACCAAGAAGATATATTTCGGGTATATCAAATTCCAGTTGAGCATAAAGGGAATTCTCTTCCTTATAGCCTACAGATAAATTAACGCTTTCAACGGCAATTTCCTTTTCACCGTCAGCGGTTTGCAGCATTAATTTTCCGTCTTTAAAGTTCTTTGCTTTTGCGCCGCATATAACATCTATATTATTAAATGGGATTAATTTTTCAAGCATTTCTCGATTAGCATGACAAAGCGGACCATTTACCGAAAGAAGCTTGTCCAGAGATTCTACAATTGTAACTTTTTTCCCGTTCCTTGCAAGGTGTAAAGCGGTTTCACAGCCTACAAGACCGCCTCCAATTACCGCTGTTACATTG
>JAAYWX010000483.1 GCA_012516225.1 Clostridiales bacterium | reverse complement strand
TAATAATACCGCTGCCAATGCCTGTCCCCAGCGTAATGGCAAGGGCGTTTTTGGTCCCTTTTAAAGCGCCTGCCTGATATTCGCCGTATGCGGCAGCGTTGGCGTCGTTTTCAACGATAACCCTCTTGTTCATTCTCGCTTCCAGCAGCTTTTTCAGCTCGAAATGCTTAAAATGCAGGTTGTTTGAAAATTCCACCACACCTGTGTCGCGGTTTATCGTACCGGGGGTTCCAATGCCAACCCAGGGAACATCATCAATGGATATTCCGGCGTTTTCCAGCGCCTCATAAGCAGTACCGGCAAGTTGTTCGCACATTTCTTCCGGCGGACAAGGTACGCGGGTCTTTCTTTTCGCAGTCGCGACGATCCGGTTATTTTCATCAACCACACCAACTTTGATGTTTGTCCCGCCCAAATCAATTCCAAGATAATACATCACCATATCCCCTTTATTCGCTGTTTCGCAATATTGCTTATAGTATAACATTCAAGCGCATGAAATGTAAACATATTGCATAGGGAATGTGGTAAATTTGTTATCGGGTTCAAAAATGTGCTATAATACTACAAACAAATCAGAATGGAGAGCGTATCGTGATTTTCGAAACCCTGCCCGAATGTATGAAAAACGAATATACAAAAGAATATGTCGAAATACTGAATAAACGAAAATTTTCTCTTGCCTTAAAGCGGGTGTTTGACGTTGTTGTATCCCTTATTATTTTAACTCTGCTGTATCCCTATTTCCTGCTCTTGGCGATTGCAATCAAACTGGATTCCAAAGGCCCCGTTTTTTACCGCCAGACCCGTGTCGGCCGCTATAATACGGATTTTAAGATTTTTAAGTTCAGAACCATGGTTTTGGATGCCGACAAGATCGGCCCGCCGCTTACGGTGGGGGACGACCCGCGCATTACGCGAATGGGCCGTATTATCCGTAAATTAAGGCTGGATGAATTCTCCCAGTTGTTAAATGTATTGAACGGCAGCATGAGTCTGGTCGGCCCCCGTCCGGAGGTGCGGAAATATGTCGAAGCCTATACGCCGGAATATATGGCGACACTTTTAATCCGCCCCGGAATAACCGCAACCTCGAGCATTGCCTTTAAGGACGAAGACCGCCTTTTAAATGCGGCGGAAAATCCAGAACAGGTTTATATTGAGCAGATTTTGCCTCCCAAGATGGCGTATAATCTGGAATACATGAAAAACATCACGCTTTTCAATGATATAAAAATTATGTTTCAGACCGTTGGGGCCGTTCTCAAATAAAAGTCCGTAATGCATTCATAATTTTCCCCTTGCCGCTCATAATAAAGGCGAGGTGAAATATATGGATGCAGAGCGCAGACAGCGCCGTTATGAAGGGAAAGAAGAAAAGGTTGGCAAAGTGGCTTCTACGCTTCCGAATATGAGCAGGGGCGATATCCCGTCCGATATATTGGGAAGTTATACGGGCACGCCCCGGGACGGGGAAAAACCGGACCAGGATGCCGACGATCTTTAATTTTTGAGCTATATTTTTATCATTATC
>JAAYWX010000162.1 GCA_012516225.1 Clostridiales bacterium | reverse complement strand
CTCTATATTGTATATTATTACATGTGCCGTTTTGCCGTTTTTTGCTTTCTTAGAATAAAAAACTCTTAAATAAACATGAAATTGTTATTTTTTTATCCGTCAAAAAACATTGTATTATTAGTACAATGTTTTTTCAAGTGGTTTCCATAATATTGTTCTAATTTGTAATAATTTTGTATTTTTTGTAATTTCTTATTTTAAAGGAGCGCCGCTGGATTTAGATCTGCGGCACTCCTTATTCCTCAATTTCTCATGCGGCTTTTTCAGATTTAATCTCTCCTGCTTCATGGAGCATTTTTTCCACCGATACCCCAAATCCCTTAGTAGGGTCGTTTACCATAACGTGAGTAACGGCGCCTATAAGCTTTCCGTTCTGTATTATAGGGCTCCCGCTCATACCTTGAACAATGCCTCCGGTTTCCTGAAGAAGTCTTTTATCGGTTATACTCAGCATAAGGCTTCTGCTATCTAAGTTGCCGCGGTAAACTCTTGTTATTTCCACTTCAAATTCTTCAACGTCCGTTCCGTGGATATTGGCAAGAATAGATGCCCGTCCGAGAACAATCTCATCACTCCCTGCAACTGGTATTGCCTTGCTTGCATCGGGAACATCTGAATGCATAATTCCGAATATTCCGCATTGAGTATTTTTAAGGATATTTCCGCAAGAAGTTTTGGTGCTAAAATCTCCGCAAAGCTCTCCGGGTGCTCCGGCACAGCCTTTTTTGATTTCTATGACAGTCGAACGAAAGATGTCACCCTTACCGAGTGGCATTATTACTCCGGAATCAGAATCGTTTATACCGTGTCCAAGACCTCCGTAAACCCCTGTTTCCGGATCGAAAAAAGTCATAGTTCCTATTCCCGCCACATTGTCTCTCAGCCACAATCCAAGTTCGGGAACTCCGCTTTTCATATTGGGGCAAACCGTAAACTGAATGGTTTCTCCTCCTCTAATCACCGTTACAGTTACAGGTTCTCCTGTCATTTGAGATACTGCTGCCTTAAAGTCGAGAGCAGAGCCAATTTTTTCTGAACCGAGCTTAACTATAAGATCTCCCGGAAGAATTCCGGCCGCTGCTCCCGGCGACGGTGCCGAACCATTTTCCGTTGAGGACAGTCCGACAACCAAAACGCCGTCCGTAAACATTTGTATACCTATTGTGCACCCCATCGGAACCAGCTTTTTATCCTGCTTGGCCTGAGCCGAAACAGTCTGCGAGAATACACCTATTATTATCGCTGCCGAAACCAAAGCCGCTTTATATTTTTTTGCTTTTGTAGACTTCATCCCTCTTCCCCCGCTTTTCGATTTATTTTTTAAACCGCAATAACATTATGTTCGGCAGCAAACAAAATAAGCACGAATTTCGGGTAACAAAATATATCTTGATTACCTTTTAAAAAGTTTCTGCATATTATAAAGGGCAGAACGAAAATAGGTAAATTTTTTTATTGTTTTTAAGCCGCTTTTATTTTACGCGGCGATATTGCTTTGACAGGAGGTTTTTATTTTGAGGCGATGTTCTGACAACTATGAGCCGAGAAGATGCATAAACGTATTGGAGGATTATAAGCCAGGGCCGCCAACTTCCGCCGCGGTTTACTCTGAAATGAACAAGCTTGCCGGAAAACATCCTTTTGTTTATCTTTCCGAATATGGAAGAAGTGTTATGGGCAGACCTTTACTTTATATATGTGTGGGAAAAGGCCTGAGAAAAGTATTTTATAGTGCATCCCACCATGCCAATG
>JAAYWX010000161.1 GCA_012516225.1 Clostridiales bacterium | reverse complement strand
GGATTTGACGGAAAAATTTCGCAGATGAAAAGAGACATTTAGAGAAAGAAAGTTTACATAATATACAACTTGTGATTAATGCAAATAAAGTTATAAACATTCTCAACAGAGTTTTCAACATAAAAAAATCCAGAGTTGATGATTAATCCGGCCCATTATTACAAAATATGACAAACCGCGCAATAGTACGTTCCAAATTATTACAATTTATAAATTGTTTACATAATACATTAAACACAAGAAAAGACGTTTCTTTAAACTGAGAAATTTTTTGCACTATTAAGATTCTTTTTGCAATAGATAAAAAATTTACGCATTACAAAACAATACAAAATCTTCCACACGAGGACATGATTTACAGACGAGCATATTCAAATTTATATTTTGATTTAGTGAATTAATACAATAAATTAAGCCTTTTAATACGGCGTATGCAAAAAAATATGAATTTTTAGATATTTTTTCTTGCAAACAAGACTTTACTGCGCTATAATACTAAACATAGTTAGCCGTGCACATTTGTGCGCGTATGACGGACAATATTATTGTCACAGCTCAGTATCTGTGAGAAAAACGGAGGAAGAACAATGAAAAAGTATTTGGCTATCGTCTTGGCATGTGCGCTTCTGCTGTGCCTGTTCGCGGGCTGCGGACAGAAGCAATCAACCGAAGGACCGCAGGCCAGTTCCGAGGCAAGTGCTCCTGCAGATGGCTCCAAGACCATCAAAATCGGTGTTTTCGAGCCGGCTTCCGGCGACAACGGAGCGGGCGGAAAACAGGAAACTCTTGGTATCCAGTACGCAAATTCCGTAGCACCCACAGTTGAAATCAACGGAGAAACTTACAATGTCCAGCTTGTAATAGTTGACAACGAATCATCAAATGACAAGGCGACAACGGCGGCAGCCTCTCTTGTCAGCAGTGGAGTTTCAGTTGTTCTCGGTTCTTACGGCTCCAGTGTTTCCATCGCAGGATCCGACAAATTCAAGGAAGCGGGAATTCCGGCTATAGGAGTAACCTGCACCAATCCGGCGGTAACAGAAGGCAATACACACTATTTCCGCATTTGTTTCCTTGATCCATTCCAGGGAACCGTTCTTGCAAAATTTGCGGCAAAGAATTTTAGTGCAAAGAAGGCATACTGCCTTGCAAAACTCGGCGATGACTACTCTGTAGGTCTTTGCAATTACTTTAAGGAAGCGTTTACAGCTCTCGGCGGAGAAGTTCAGTATGAAACTTTCCCCGAAGGCACATCCGATTACACATCATATGTTACAAACGCGAAAAATTACGGTGCGGATGTATTCTTTGCTCCGGTATCAACCGAGGCGGCTTCTCTCATAATTGACCAGGTATCATCTCAGGGAGCTAAATTCCCGATTCTTGCCGGCGATACATGGGACAGCAACGTCATCACTTCCGCGGCAAAGGGCAAGAATGTTGAGATTTATGTTACGACATTCTATCAGGAAGGTGGAAATGCGGAGTTCGACTCCGGATTTAAGGCATGGCTCAACGGAAACTCCACATATCTTGCAAACAACGGAGGCAACGATATGATATCTGCTGTTTCCGCTATGGGATACGATGCGTATTTTACGGCTCTTGAGGCTATTAAACTTGCCGGTTCGGCAGATCCGAAAGCCATCAATGATGCGCTTTGGAAGACAACTTACGACGGCGTAACCGGACACATTGAATTTGATCAGGTCAACGGCGATGCAGTTCGCAGCGAAGCTTATGTCAAGCAGGTCGATACAGCAAGCGGCAACTGGAAATTCGTCGGTATCCAGACAACCGCAGAGTAATTCTGAAATAGGCATTATTTAAGAATATTAGGCTTGGCGGGAGCATCTTGCCCCGCCAAGCACTGTGTTAAATTTGAGCTGCCTTGAAAGGAGCACGGTCAGCTCCGGTCTTCTTTCAAGACAGCTCAATGTTGGAGGCACACTATGAATTCATTCAGAGAAATACTCCCTTATATTCTGTCAGGGATATCGGTAGGAGGGCAGTATGCCCTTATAGCCATTGGATATACTATGGTTTACGGAATATTAAGGCTTATAAACTTTGCTCACGGGGATATTTTTATGTGCGCGGGCTTAATAATGATATACGCCGTAACCGCACTTCCGCTCTGGGTGGCGGTTCCTTTTGTCATCTTAGTTACCGTTCTGCTTGGTTTTTCTGTCGAACGTGTAGCGTACAGACCTTTGCGTTCCGCTCCGCGTATGTCGGTTATGATTTCTGCCATAGGAGTTTCGTATCTTCTTCAGAATCTTGCAATGTATATAACGGGAGGATTGTCGAAACCTTATCCCAATATTCCGTGGATAAGCGATGTCATAACCGTTTTCGGCGCTACCACAAAGCGCGTAACGGTTATTACGCCTTTTTTGACTATTATATTGGTGTTTGCCCTTGTAATGCTTATTAAGCACACGAAGATAGGCATGGCAATGCGTGCGGTGTCAAAAGACTTTGAGACTTCACAGCTTATGGGCATAAAGGTTGACAATGTTATTTCCGTTACGTTTATAATAGGCTCGTTTTTGGCGGCTGTAGGTTCTATACTCTTTTTTACGAATTATACGGCGGTGTATCCTCAGGTAGGGGCAATGCCGGGACTGAAAGCTTTCGTTGCAGCTGTATTCGGAGGAATTGGTTCTGTTCCGGGGGCTGTGGTAGGTGCGTTTATTATCGGTATATGTGAGAACATAATAAAAGGGCTTGGCTGGACAACTTTTTCAGATGCTTTTACATTTGCGCTTCTTATTATTATTCTTGGTGTCAAGCCGACGGGACTATTCGGCGAAAAAAATACGGACAAGGTATAAGGAGGGAGCTTTATGAAAAAATCCATAAAAAATTTGCTGAGCATCTTCCTCATTGTCCTTTTGTACGGGCTTGTTTTTCTGCTTGAACAGGTTGTTCCACGTACACACCTCATTTTTACGGTTCTTGCAAAAGGCGCCATATACTCTCTTGTGGCTGTATCAATGAATCTTTTGAACGGGTTTACGGGACTTTTTTCGCTTGGACAGGCTGGATTTATGCTTATTGGAGCGTATACATACGCTATATTTACCATACCGACGGAAGCTAAAGCTTCGGTTTACAAATACTATGACTGCGCCGTTAATTTCTCTTTCCCGGAACTTTTTTCAACATGGGCAGGAAAAACCGGCGGACTTATTCTGGGTGTCCTTGCCGCGCTTATCCTTT
>JAAYWX010000160.1 GCA_012516225.1 Clostridiales bacterium | reverse complement strand
ATATTGTTCAGTTCGTACTGGGACCAAGACGGGAAAGGACATCTTTAAAATAGGCCGGCAAATCGCTTGTCACCTCACAGAGCTTTTCAGTGCGAGGATGGATGAACCGCAGTGCCCGAGCATGAAGGCATTGACCTTCAATACCTTTTTCACGGATTTTTCGGCCGTAAACCATATCACCGAGCAGAGGATGGCCAATATACGCCATATGAACTCTTATTTGGTGAGTACGTCCGGTTTCCAGAGTACATCTTATATGAGTATACCCTTCATACCGAGATATGACTTCATAGTGAGTAACGGCGTTTTTTGAATTTTTGTCTGTTACCGCCATACGCTTTCTGTCAACGGGGTGGCGGCCTATCGGAGCGTCTATTATGCCGTAGTCGTCACGCATTCTGCCGCACACAACGGCTTCATATGTCCTGTTTAGGCTGTGGTCGGCAAGCTGGGCGGATAAAAACCGATGTGCATAGTCATTTTTTGCAGCGATAAGAAGACCGGAGGTATCCATATCGATTCTGTGGACTATACCCGGGCGTTTTTCGCCGCCGATACCGGAAAGGCTGTCACCGCAGTGCCACAGGAGGGCGTTTACGAGCGTTCCGCTTGTGTGTCCTGGTGCAGGATGAACAACCATACCGCGGGGTTTGTTTACAACTATAAGATCGTCGTCTTCAAAGACTATATCGAGAGGAATGTTTTCAGCGAGTACTTCGGTTTCTTCAGCTTCCGGTATTTCCACCACAAAAATTTCGCCGGCGGATACGCGGAAGTTCTTTTTTACGGGAGCACAGCGCATAGTGACTGCCCCCTGTTCTATAAGCCTTACTGCCTGCGAACGGGTAATGCCTTCAATTTCTTTAGCAAGAAGAGCGGCGATACGCTCGCCGCTCTCCTGTACTTTTATCGTATATGTGTTTGTCATTTGTCTTTAAACTCCGCGATGATGTCTTCCAGAGTAAAGTCAAGATCAGTGCTTTTTGGGGAATTGGACGATTTTTTTGCAAAATCTGCAGGAAAATCTAAATCCTTTAGTCCGCCGGAAGCAGGTTGAGCCGGATGTTCAGGATTGACGGGAGAAGAGGATTTGACGGATGGAAAAGGCTTCTTTTTAATTTCCTCCGCAGGAACATTCCAGTCCGTAAAGCTGACCTGAGTTTGCCGCGGAGAGGAGTTTTCCGCACGTTTAGCCGCCAGTTCTTCTTCACTGCTTCTGCGGCCCTCAACTACAGGTTTTTTTAGCTGGGAGATATAGTCTGCTTTTTTTACTGGACGTTCACTCGCGGTATGCAGAGGACGGGAAGGCGCAGACGTCTGCTGGGAAAGCGGCTTTTCCGCATCGGGTTCTTTATGGAAAAGAAGATAGAGACAGAAGATTATCCCGCAGACTGTAACAAATATATCAGCAACGTTGAATACTGCGAACTCTACGAACTTGAAGCTGAACATGTCCACTACATAACCATTTATAATGCGGTCAATACAGTTGCCAAGTCCTCCGGCCAAGACCATAACCAGCGTCCATCGGCCAAGTTTACCTTTTATGATGTTCTTTGACAGGATATATACGACCGCGACAGCGAAAAGCAACGTCATGGCAACAAAGAACCAGCGCCCGCTTTCCTTGAAAATGCCAAAGGCTGCACCTGAATTATGCACGTTTGTAAGATCGATTATGCCGGGTATAAATGTTTTGGGCGGACTGTTCAGAACAATATTGCTTGTTGTCCAGTATTTTACTGCCTGATCTAATATTAGGATGATTACCGCGACGATTGCATACAGCATGCGGATACCTCCTGCGAAAAATTATTTCTGGGGCGGGTATAGGAAATCAGTCGGACACAGCGGCTGCACAGCGGGGGCAGAGTTCGGGGTGCGCGGGATTTTCGCCTACATGCTCGCTGTGCGTCCAGCAGCGTATGCATTTCGGAGCGGAGCAGGGATCAATGCGGATAGAAACTCCTTTAAACTCCTCACCCTCGTATCCGTTGCCGTTTCCGTAAACCACCTTTGTTTCGGAAACAATAAACAACATGGAAAGCGGCATGTTTTCAATCATTTTAAAGTCTGACTTTGCATTTTCCGAAACAAAGAGCGTAACGCTTGCCTCAAGCGGCTTTCCTATTATTTTTTCAGCGCGGGCAAGCTCCAAAGCTTTGTTCACATCATCGCGCAGAGAGATAATAAGACCGAAACGTTCCTCATCTTCGGGCGGGAAAACATATTCTGGATTGACTTTAGGCATATCGTTAAGCATGATATGCTCGGAATTTTCGCCGCTGCTGTGTCTCATGCAGAGCCAGATTTCGTTCGATGTGAAGGCAAGTATCGGTGCTATAAGGCGAACCATTGCATCCAGAATTTCATACATTGCCGACTGGGCGCTGCGGCGCAGGAAACTATCCCGTTTTTCGCAGTAAAGCCTGTCTTTTATTATGTCCAAGTAGAAATTGGACATATCTATAACGCAGAATTTATGAACGGCATGAATGACATTGTAAAATTCATAATTTTCATACGCATTGATACAACGCTCTATAAGCTTGTTCGTACGGACAAGTGCCCACTTGTCAAGCTCCTCCATGTCGGCAAAGGCAACACGGTCATCAGGGTCAAATCCGTCAAGATTGCCAAGCATAAAGCGGGCAGTATTGCGAATTTTGAGATAGGTGTCCGAAAGCTGCTTAAATATAGCATCTGAACAGCGCATATCGACTCTGTAATCGGCGGAGGCGGCCCAGAGACGCATGAGATCTGCGCCGTATTTGGGAATAAGCTCATCCGGAAGAATACTGTTGCCGAGACTCTTATGCATAGCCTTTCCTTCTCCATCGACTGTCCAGCCGTGTGTGAGGACGGCTTTGTACGGTGCGCATCCGTTTATTGCCACGGCAGTCAGCAAGGATGACTGAAACCAGCCGCGGTACTGGTCGGCACCTTCAAGATAGAGATCGGCGGGCCAGTCCGAAGGACTGTCATGCTCAAGGGAAGCAAAATGCGTTGAGCCAGAGTCAAACCAGCCGTCCAAAGTATCGGTGCCTTTTGTGAAACAGTGCCCGCCGCATTTCGGGCATGCAAAGCCGTCCGGCAAGAAGTCCGAAGCTTCCATGGAGAACCATGCATTGGAGCCTTTTTCAGCAAATATTTTTGAGATTATCTCAATAGTTTCGGTAGAGCAGACAGGCTCGCCGCAGTCCTCACAGTACAGAACAGGAATCGGAAGACCCCACTGGCGCTGGCGCGAAATGCACCAATCGGCACGTTCGCGAATCATGGAAATCATACGGTCATGTCCCCACTCCGGAAGCCATTTGACGTTTTCGCAGGATTTTACAGCCTGTTCACGGAATGCTTCAACGGAGCAGAACCATTGGTCTGTAGCGCGGTATATAACGGGATTTTTGCAGCGCCAGCAATGCGGATAGGAGTGGCTTATTGTTTGGGACGCAAGCAGGGCGCCGCAGTCGCTTAAATCCTGCCAGATGGCGTCGTTGGCCTTAGAATAGAAAAGCCCCTCATATTTACCGGAATCGGCATTCATAAATCCACGGTCGTCCACCGGAACTATTATCCCGATGTTGGTTTTGCCGCTGCTGTCATATTTCTGGCATACAAGATAGTCATCCATACCATGTCCCGGAGCGGTATGGACACAGCCCGTACCTGCTTCCGTTGTAACATGCTCACCATTTATAACGACGCTTTCACGGTCATAGAGCGGGTGCTTTGCTCGCATAAGCTCAAACTCAGAGCCTTTCATTTCGCAGAGAATGTCAAAGCTTTCTATATTGGCGGCGTTCCTGACGCTTTCCATAAGTGCCTTTGCAAGTATATAAACTTCTCCATTGGGAGCTTTTGCAAGTACATAGTCAAGGTCGGCATTGAGACAGATGGCAAGGTTGCCGGGAATAGTCCATGTGGTTGTGGTCCATATTACAAAATATATGTTTTCAAGTCTGGCAAATTTTGAGAGTTTTCCGCAGTCGTCCGTTACCTTGAATTTTACATATATGGATTTGCAGGGGTCATCCGCGTATTCGATTTCAGCCTCGGCAAGAGCTGTTTCGTCATGGCAACACCAATAAACGGGCTTTTTACCGCGGTAGATATAGCCTTTTTCATACATTTTCCCGAAAACTTTTACTTCTTCGGCCTCAAACGCAGGATCCATGGTAAGATAAGGCTTGTCCCATTCGCCAAGAACACCCCGGCGCTTGAACTGCTCCCGT
>JAAYWX010000159.1 GCA_012516225.1 Clostridiales bacterium | reverse complement strand
TTCCGCTCGCTTTACACTCTGACACCAGTTCCCGCCAGTTTTCGCACTTGCTCATCAAAATACCTCCTCGTTTCGTATGCGATTGAGGTATTCTCTCATCTCCTGATGAGTTTTTTGAGGCGGGGGATTATTGAGCGGTTACGTCGTTTCAGACTAAAAAATAGAAGCTGCGGCAAATTAAAAACTGCCGCAGCCCTATTTTTTAGAGGAGCATGAAAGGAATCACAAGAACTATTCGATTGACATTAGCTATTAAATTAACGCAAACATACCTTTTGTGCAAGCCGCCTTGGGGGATAAAACATAAACAAAAATGCAAAAAATTTATCTACAGCCGCATATCCCGGGCGGTGGCTTGCAATGCATATCTCTAAAGATATAATCAAACATATAGTTTACAAATATACCAAATAAAACCGCAGGCAAAAAAGAGGGACAAGAGGTTTTATTCGGAAATATTTTACAAAATACATTTTACCCTGCAGCAGACGGCATGACGTAAAATGCCTTTTGCACTTTAAATATAAACGCCTTAAAGCAAGAAACTGCGGGCTGTGCATTAAATTGTTCCGGATTTATTCTTATGATATTATTTTAAGGAGGTATTTTTAATGACAAAGAGGAAAAGCGTTCTCATTAATCCGAATAGTTACGACTATTCGATGTTTGATGAAAGGACAAAGCAAGTCTTCGCAGACACCATAGCGTTTATGGAGAAAAAGGGAAGGGCAGAAATAAGTAGCGATATCCTGCAGAAAGTTTGGCAGCATGACTTTATTGAATATCAGGCTGAACATGGTATTTATGCGACACTGCTGACTGCAGAGGGATACGGGGACGACCCGGACGCCCGCTTTGATCTGTTCAGGGTCTGCCCGTTCAGCGAATTGCTTGGATTTTATTCCGGAGGATATCAGTACTGCTATCAGGTATCGATTCTCGGCGTCAGCCCCGTCTGGATGGGCGACAATGAGGAGCAAAAGCATGACCTTGCAAGGCTTTTAAAAGAAGGGAATGTTTTTGCTTTTGGAATGTCGGAGAAAAAACCCGGTGCGGATCTTTATTCAAACGAAGCAAATCTGCGACCGGTCGGTGACGGAACATATGTGGCAAACGGGGAAAAGTATTACATAGGAAATTCAAATGTTGCCCCCAAAATACCGACACTCGGGAAAAATTTGGAAACTGGTCAGTGGTGTTTCTGGGTGGTGGACCGTAATAACCGCCACTATAAATATGTAAGGGATATCAACACCAAATCGGATGGAATAGTAACGCTGGGCACATATGAAATGGTCGAGTATCCGATTACGAAGGCAGAGATTCTAAAGGAAGGTGACGGAGCCTTTGCGGACGGATTATCCACCATCAATATAGGAAAGTTTACCTGCGGATGGTCTTCAGTGGGAATTGTAACCCATGCGCTTTATGAAGCGGTTACCCACGCAAACCGCAGAATACTTTTCGGGCATAGAGTTACAGAGATATTCCCGCATATACGCAGCTTTTTGTCAGAAGCCTATGTAAGGGCAAATGCTATGAGATTATACTGCCTGCGCGCAACGGACTATTTCCGGATGATGTCCCCAGATGACAGAAGATACCTGCTCTTCAATCCCATTGTCAAGAACAAAGTAACGCGCGAGGGCGACAAGGTGATGAGCCTTATTATGGATGTAGTCTGCGCAAAGGGGTACGAAGCAGACACATATATGAGCGAAGCAATGATAAGCGCAGGAATGTATACCCGACTTGAGGGAACTGCGCATGTCAACATGGCGCTTGTTATGAAATTTATGAAAAATTATTTCTTCAGCGAAAAGGAATACCCCGAATTCGGCATTGTATCAGAACCTAAAAACGATAGCAATATTTTTGCCCAGACAATGGGCGGGCTTTCGAAGATTGAATTTCCGGACTACGGAAAAGCATATGAGGGCGTAAATATCCCGAACGTAAAGCTCTTTAAGCAACAGGTCGATTTATTCCGTGAACTGCTTATGGTAGGCGCTCCGGAAGCTCCTTTGATGAAGAATATGGATTATATGCTTAACTGGGGCGAAATATTCTGCAATATCGTATATGCGCAGCTTATCCTTGAGGCAACAAAACTATATAATGTGGAGGATGAGCTTGTGGATCAGATTTTTGCCCACTTTATAAGGGATACGGCAAAATTTGCCCTTGCCCAGGTTAGCAGTCATGACAACACCGATATTCAGAATGAATATTTCTGGAATATTATTAAAGTTGTTCCTGTGGTTGACAAGGAAAAAGAGCTGAGATTCTGGAAAGAATATGTGGAAGTTTTGGACGGTGTCTATATGCCTAAGGGCAACGTAGTTGGGCTTGATCACCTGAACGACTGACGATATGCTCTGACTCAGAACAGGGGCATGGGCAGAACCGAGCATTTGAAAAACTACCGGGCTGTTCAAAAAGAAAAAGCGGTTCCGGCCCGTATATGGGCTGGACCGCTTTTCGCCGAACAGCAAAATAATTTTGGCGGAGAGAGTTTTATTAGACCGACTTTTATTTTATAATTAATTAACAAGATTTGGTGTATATTTTTATATATCTTATGTGAAAGAGGGTCTGTATTCTTGCTGCAAATACGAAGTACAGAAAATCTCGCCGGGATAAGTGTGCGCGGCAATTATGATGATTTGAACGAACTGTATAACGCCTTTGCGAGCGTTGTTGGAGGCGAGGACGATTATCTTTATGAAACCGCATCCCGCTTAAGAGTACTGGGTGTCTGCAATGAAATCCGCCATGCTTGCATAGGAAACCGAGAACTTTTTGAAAGAGGGTACGATATTCCCTGCTATGGTTTTAGAATTTTATGGCCGGAGGCAGCTTTTGTCGCGGCTGTTTTAGATAACTTTGTATTCCTTTCGACAGCAAAAAAATTGTATGTCAACCGGCTTCCGGAAGAAATAAAAGACCAAATACAGACCGTGTCCGCAGACCATATATCGTTGATTCACTTTTTTCAAGATTTGGTATGGAACGAACTCGAACGGGTTATAGGAGGCAGACAGATTAAAAAAGTGTTTGGGAGATATGATGATTTAAGATCCATGCACTTCAAGTATCCTCAGTTTGACGGATTTTACACGCAGTGGCTGGATTTGCTGAACATTAAATATCTTTGCTACGACCCTAAAATACGCGGGGCATATTTGGCGCCAGTATTGGCAAAACTTTTTTCGGCTGATGAGGAGTATCTTTCTTTGAAAAGCAATATTGACAGCTTTGCCAGACAGGAAGGCATATGCGTTACTGGTGTCAGGTTTGCTTATGGTGCGTATCCTGATAATATCAAGTGGTAGCAATACCCTGCCGGCAAAGCTGCATAACGTATATTCGATTTAAACATTTAAGCGGAAAAGGGATGACTTCCCTTAAGCACAAAGCCTTTGACCTTTTGGCCAAGGGCTGTTTTTGCTGTATGGGAATGTTTTACCGTCAAGATTACAATGTACTGGTTGAACCAACACCAAAATGTCATAAAATCCTGGGTTATTAGTGAAAATAAGTAAATATTTGAGGGAAATTTGTACTGTAATATTAGAACTTTATGATTGAATGGTTGTTAAAAAAGTGATAGACTTAAACTATAAAATTGGTCTATCCAGCGTACAGTTTTCATAATAAAAACTGTATATATGACATGAAAAAGCAGATAGGCAGGGTCATAGAAGAGAAAGGAAGAATATAAATGAGCGGAAGTGAAAAGCAAAATACACCAATACGAGAGCCTATATTAAAGTTGGGACAGATGATTACCAACCGGTTGTTCTACAAGGTAAAACCAGAAGATCCTGAATACTGGGGACTTGCTGCTATCATCTCCGATGAAGAGGCAGAAGTTGCCCTTAAAATGAAGCGCCGTGTCCCGAGAACACTAAAAGAATTAGTCAAGCTGACCGGAAAGTCCGAAAAAGAGCTGCAGCCGTTGCTTGACCATATGAGCGAAGTGGGCGTAATAGAATACAACTGGGAAAATCCTCAGCATGAAAAGCAGTATGTTCTCCCTATGTTTTTTCCCGGTAGCGCCGAGTTTACAAATATGAACATAGAGCTGCTCAATGAGCACCCGGAGATGGGGCGCTTTTTTGAGCGTATGTCTTATTTGCCGCTTGAAAAAGTAACTCCTATGGTTCCTCCCGGAGGAGCCGGAATTGGTATGCATGTTATTCCCGTTGAGAAAGCGATTGAAACCGAAAATAAATCCATCGACATTGAGCATATTTCACACTGGCTGAAGAAGTATGACGGCAAGTATGCCGCAAGCCCCTGCTCCTGCCGTCTTAGCCGTACTACGCTTGATGAAGGCTGCGGCGATGATCCTATGGATTGGTGCATAGCTGTCGGAGATATGGCAGACTATGTTGTTGAAACTAAAAAGGGCGGCCGCTACATAACTTATGATGAAGCTATGGATATTCTGAAACGTGCAGAGGACAACGGATTTGTTCACCAAATCACCAATATTGACGG
>JAAYWX010000158.1 GCA_012516225.1 Clostridiales bacterium | reverse complement strand
TTTTCGGTACCCAGCACATAAAATCTATTTATAATCTTAGGCAATCAGCATTCGTATGTCTTTGCCGTTTCGAATTCGCCCATTATGGCCTGATCCGGTTTTCTCGTCAAAAGCGAGACGATGACGATGGCTATGCACGAGAGCACGAATGCCGGGAACAGTTCGTATATGGCAAATACGCCGCCAAGCTTGGAAATCACCATATTCCATATGAACACCATAGCGCCGCCGGTAACCATGCCGGCGATTGCGCCTGCCCGCGTCGTCCTCTTCCAGAACAGTGAGAACAGCATGATGGGCCCGAAGGTAGCCCCGAAGCCTGCCCAGGCAAATGATACCACCTTGAAGATAACGCTGTTTTCATCCAAAGCGATGATTATTCCGAACACCGCGATAAGCAGCAGCGTGATACGCGAAACAATCATCACCTGTCTGTCGGTCGCGTTCTTTTTGAATATACCTTTGAAAATATCGCGGGAAAGCGCCGACGAAGCGATGAGCAGGTACGAGTCGGACGAGCTCATCGTGGCGGCAAGGATGCCCGACATGACGATGCCGGCCAGGAATGCAGGGAGCAGTCCGGTGGACATGGTGATGAATATGTTTTCAGCACCGCTCCGTGTCAGCAGTTCAGCGGGATACAGCGTTCTTCCTATCAGGCCGATCGCGACCGCAGCAAGGAGCGCAATCACGCACCAGATTATCGCGATGCGTCTGGATTTCTTGATCTCAGAAGACTTGTTTATCGCCATGAATCTCAACAGGACCTGAGGCATGCCGAAATAGCCAAGGCCCCACGACATGGTGGATATAATGGTCAGCAGGCCATATTGCCCGGCCGGCCCGAACAAGGGGTTCCCCGCCGCATCAAGCTGCTGGACGCCATCCACCACCTGGGGCTGGGCTATGCCAAAAAAGTCGAAGAAGCCCGGGATCGACTTAATATTGTCAACGACCGCAGGAATCCCGCCGGCAACAACCACTCCAACAATTAAAACCAAACATAGAGCAACAATCATTACGATTCCCTGTAGGAAGTCTGAGGCACTTTCTGCAAGAAAACCTCCAAGATACGTATACAGGATAACTATGGCTGCACCTATTATCATAACGGTCTGATATTGCATTCCGAACAATGTGCTGAACAGCTTGCCGAACGTCACAAAGCAGCTTGCTGCATAAACCGTGAAAAATACCAGAATAAACAGAGATGCTATCGTCTGGATTATCCTCTTGTTTTCTTTAAACCTGTTGCTCAAAAATTCCGGTATGGTGATGGAGTTACCCGCCAGAGTGGAATACCTGCGAAGTCGCTTAGCAACGAAAAGCCAGTTCAGGTACGTTCCGAGCGCAAGCCCGATGGCGGTCCAGATAGCATCGCTCAGGCCGAACCAGTATGCGACGCCCGGAAGGCCCATCAGCAGCCATCCGCTCATATCTGAAGCCTCGGCGCTCATGGCCGCAATCCATGGCCCCAGTTTTCTGCCGCCGATGAAATAATTATCGGAGCTTTTGCTTGCTGTCTTCATATAGTATATGCCTATCCCGATGACAGCCGCGAGATAGATACACATTGCAACGAGTATTTGTATTTGATCTCCGCTCATATATCCCGCTCCTTTTGCATTTTCCGCAATTATATCAGAATTAAGTGCGTATGAAAAGTAACATTGTGAATTATTATCACTTTAGTATGATACTTGTTTGAAAAATTAAACTACCTCTTTAGAATATCCCAAGGCATTGCACATTCAGACCAAAATGCAAAAGCAAGTTTGTTTCCTTTACCTATTTGACAGCTGGAATTATCTTGAGTTTATATTGCTATGCATGAGCATTCATAATGGTTTCAGCAAGATATTTGACTGTGTCAACCGTTGCATTTTCGCTGTTGATAATTGCCGCAATCTTTTCTGCTCGTTTCAATACTTCTGGATAGTCCATTTCGATAAACGCCTTGGCGAGGCCTGCTGTGGTTATTGCCTTTTCACGCATCGGCCTTAAGCTATAACCAAGCCGGTAGAGGCGCCTTGCCCAAAACGGCTGATCAACGGAGAACGGAACAATCATTTGAGGTTTACCGGAACGGAGTACAGCTGCTATCGTACCAACGCCACCGTGATGAATGACTCCCTTCACGCGTGGAAACAGCGCAGAATGGGGTACAGCCTTAACAGTGCAGATC
>JAAYWX010000157.1 GCA_012516225.1 Clostridiales bacterium | reverse complement strand
TGTTGGAAGGCTATGCACTTAAAATCACAGATAAAAAGGTTGTTATATACGATGAAAGATATATGGAAAGTCAGGAAGCAGTTAAAACCGTATATCTTTTAGACTTTGATGGCAACTTTAAATTTAAAAATAAATCCAACGGCATTTATGGAGCATGCCGAGTGGTATATGGATCTATTAAATCCGAATATAAAGCATCTGGAATATACGGACCTGTATTGGATATTCCTAATATAGCTTTATCAAGCCAAGCCGAAGCAGACCGGTACGCTAAAAACATTTTGAGATACCATAATAAATATGAGCAAACTGGCAAATGCACAATACAATTAGACACTGGACTTGCAGCTGGTAATAGTATTCAGATCACTGGTGTGGGTATGGCAGATGGGAAGCAATTTTGCGAACAGGTAATTCACAAGCTTGTTGAGGGCAAGACTGTATTAAATCTTAGAAGACCGCTGGAGGGATATTGATGGTACTGAAATGTAAGGTGTCAAGCATAGATAGTTCCGGAACAAGAGTGATCCTTTTAGACCGGGGAAATGCGGTAACACCACCTATAGCTACAGCTGATCATGTTGGTACGCTTGAAGTTGGGGATATTGTGGCAGTAGTGTTTTTTAATAATCTCTCTGATGGTCTCATTATTGCAAAGATATCGTAGGGTTTGGAGGGTCATAAATGGGCGTTATAGCAACGTTTGCAGGAAAAGTATTTCAGGTTGACTCCAAAAAAATATATACTTTTGATGGTTTCTCATATTCATCAGCGCTTCAGACTGAAAAGCAGGACGTGGATGGTGCTAAACCAAGCACCTACATAAAGGGACCGGATTTGGATACTTTTAACTTAACCATAAGGTTAGATGCCGCATTAGGGGTAAATCCACGCAATGAATGGAGCGACTGGATTAATATACTTAGTCGAAAGACAGCATATCCATTTATACTTGGCGGAGTTCCATTAAATAATACAAGATGGCTATTGATATCTGTATCGCCAAGTAACTTTGTTTTTGACGATAACGGAAAGATATTATCACTTGACTTAAATTTAAAATTTGAAGAATATATCCGACTGGGCAGCAAAAAAGAGTCTTCCTCATCTTCAAAAAGTGCATCCGGAAGTAAATCCCCGGTATCAGTTCCGGGACTAGCAGATATGTTAGAAAAACTGACTTATTCTATGCCAGATGATACAAATTTAAAACGTCAGAACACTCAAATGATTGCACAATCGAAAAGCAGGAATTGGACATATTCGGCATACTAGGAGTGAGACATATGCAATATACAATTAATACTTCACGTCCATTGCAGCTAAATTTCGGGGCAAAAGGTAATGAGCGGATCCTCCAGAATGTATATAATCTTATAAATACATTTCGTTATGAGGTGGCATACAATCGTACACTGGGAATTGACCCGGCAATATTTGACAAGCCTTTAGATACTGCTATTGCCTTGTACACAGCAGAAGTGTTTAGAATTGTTTCTGATTACGAACCAAGGGCTGAAGTAAGATCAGTAAATTTTACAGGTATAGATACTGATGGCAATATGGAATTTGAGGTGGTGGTGGAGATATGAGCGATATTAATTTTGTTGAAGTTGACTCCCAGGATGTAGCCAATCAACTCATAAAAGATTTTGAGGAAGCTCTTGGAACAACATTATACCCTGGTGATGAACGAAGGATATTTCTATTACAGTTATTACAGGTGATTATTGGATTAAAAAGTAATATAAATGAATCAGCAAAACAGAACTTACTTAGGTATGCATCCGGAAATGTGCTGGATGCAATGGGTGATTTTTATAACACTCCGAGACTTCAGGCACAAAAGGCAAAGGTAACGCTCAGATTTTCTCTATCGGCGGCCCAGGCAAATAATATTATCATTCCTGCAGGTACCAGGGTAACACCAGATGGCCAATTATATTTTGCTACCACAAAAGTTCTTGTCATTCCGGCCGGGAATACCACCGGTGATGTTTTAGCAGAAGCGACTGAGAGTGGCGAAAAATACAACGGCTTTACAGCCG
>JAAYWX010000156.1 GCA_012516225.1 Clostridiales bacterium | reverse complement strand
GTATATAGATACTATGCAGGGGATGAATACACTAAAACTTTTTAATGCCGAAAAAGAAAAAGGGCGGGAACTTTTCAGTTCAAGTGAGAGTTTCAGATTACGGCAGCTTGCCAGTACACGCTACTCTCTTCTTGCCTCAGATGTGATAACTCTTATGGCGGCGGTGGCGACGACGATAACAACAGGTATAGCCGCTTACAGTTGCCTGCATGGAAAGCTTGAAGCCGCCGGTTTGCTGAACATTACATTTCTTGTCATAGAATGTGTCCGTCCTGTAAGTACGCTTAATGATGCGTGGCACTCAAGCAACCTCGGACTTTCCGTTGCAGGGGAGCTTTTGGAAATACTTGAAGAACCTGTCGCAGATGAGGAAAAAAGAGATGCAAAAAAATCGGGGATTGACGGAGGACTGCCGGTGCTCAGGTTTGAAAATGTCAGTTTCCGGTACAGAACTGAAAGAGGGTATGCCTTAAAGGACGTTTCAATGACAGCAGGAGCAGGAGAAACCGTTGCTGTTGCGGGAAGTTCCGGGGCAGGAAAATCTACAATTGTAAATCTTGTCTTGAGATTTTACGATGTAAATGAAGGAGCAGTTACCATTAATGGTACAGATATACGCGATTACGATATTGAATACTTGAGAAGCAAAATTGCAGTAGTGTTTCAGAGCACTTATCTGTTTTACGGAACCGTAAAAGAAAATATCCGAATGGCAAATCCTGAGGCGACAGACGAAATGGTTATCCAAGCGGCAAAGGCCGCCGATGCACACGGATTCATTGTTTCGCTGCCCTATGGCTACAATACAATGGTAGGGGAGCGAGGGGAAACACTGTCCGGAGGTCAGCGCCAGCGGATTGCCATAGCTCGTGCCATACTGAAAAACGCGCCTATACTTATTATGGATGAAGCCACATCAAGCATAGATGCGGCAAGCGAAAAGGAGATACAGGAAACGCTTGAGCGCTTGGAAGGACGCTTTACAACAATCGTTATTGCCCACAGGCTTTCGACGATACGAAAGGCAAGGTGCATATATGTGCTTGACGAAGGACGTGTAGCAGAGGTCGGTTCACATACAGAGCTGATGGACAAGCAAGGAATTTATTACCGTCTTGCAGAGACACAGAACGGGGAAACGAAAAATGGATGAAAGCAGTTTAAATACGAGAATAAAAAGTGTTTCTTATATGCTCGGACAAATGAAGCCATATCGCAGGCAAATATTTCTAAGTATAATAGCAGGGATTTTGAAAGAGGCATGCATTATATCAGCCGTTGGTATATGCGCATATATGGCGGCGGAAGCGATAAAAGGCGGGAGTTTGAGCGGACGCCCGTGGCTATGGATCCTTGCAGCCTGTGTTGCCGGGCGCTGTGCAGCGACTTTCTTTGAAAGCTACCTTTCGCATGATGCGGCTTACCATGCTCTTGTGGATTACAGGGTTAAGCTTTACGATAAATTTGAAACTCTTTGCCCGGATATTTTACTGAAAGAGCGTTCTGGGCAGATTGCAACAACACTTATGAACGATGTTGAAATACTTGAGTGGTTTTATGGGCATACCGTAGGTTTTACGGTGGTAGTTGCCGCAATTTGCACAGGAATCACAGTGTTTCTCGGAACGCTCCACTGGTCGCTTGCGCTTGCAATGCTGATGTGCACCGTAGTTATGCTCTGCGTGCCTTTTCTGATGAAAAATAAAGCCGATAAGCAGGGAGCGCTTATCCGAGACAGGCTTGGAGAGGCAAATGCGGTGACTTTAGAAGGGATAAACGGGATGAATGAGATTTTGACGCTGAACTGGCAGGAACGCTATAAGAAGAAAAACCGGCATTTTATGGATTTGCTGAACGATGCGCAAGCGGAGTATGCCAAACGCATGGGGACGGAGGGAGGTTTACTGCAGGCATCGGCAGGGCTTTCCGCCGTGATAATAAATCTGTTGTCCATATGGCTGACGCTTAACGGGAAACTACAGGTGGAATGGTTTGCGGTTGTAGGCACAACTGCATGGCTTGCGTTTAATCCCTTACTGGAGCTTTGCGGCATCGCGAGAAACTTTGGATTGATTTTTGGCGCATCTGAACGTATAAGCGGCATACTGCAGGCAAAGCCCATAGTACCTGACAGCGGAGAAAAGACGGATACGGAAAATCTCAGACCTGATATCCGATTCAACCATGTGAGTGTCGGATATGGAGAAAATGAGACGAACGTAATTAACGATGTGTCATTTCATATAGAAGCCGGCGAGATTGTCGCGATTGTAGGAGAATCTGGTGCAGGGAAAACAACCTGTGCAAATCTATTGGCACGTTTATGGGATGTGCGTGACGGTTCTATTTCGATCGGCAGCATGGATATTCGCAGGATGAAACTGTCAGACCTTCATTCAATGATATCCGCAGTACTTCAGGATGTATACCTATTTAACACCACCATTCGGGATAACATCGCTCTCGGAAAACTTGATGCAAGTTTCGAAGAAATAGTATCCGCGGCAAAAATAGCGCGCATTCATGAGTTTATCCTGTCGCTCCCGGACGGATACGATACTGTTGCAGGGGAACGAGGTGTGCAAATTTCTGGCGGGCAGCGCCAGCGTATAGCGATAGCCAGAGCGGTTTTAAAGGATTCGCCTATTCTTATAATGGACGAGGCGGTTTCAAATCTTGATACTAAGACAGAGAAGGAGATACAAGATACAATTCGCAGCCTTGCCCACAAAAAGACTATAATAATGATAGCGCACAGGCTTTCAACCATTTTGGAAGCCGACCGCATTATAGTATTGCACAACGGACGCGTCATTCAGGAAGGAACACATGATGCGCTTATTGCACAGGGCGGGTATTACAAAAAACTTATAAATGCCCAGCTTGAAGAAAAATCTGTGTAAACCGAAAATCTGAGTAATGTAAAGCACTGCCTTATGTCAAAGATTTGCTTTTTCTCTTAATTCCGATTTTCGTATTTTGCCGCTGATTGTTTTGGGCAGAGCTGCGGCAAATTCAATATGGCGGATCCATTTATATTCCGCTATCTTTGAATTGCAAAATTCCTTGATTTCTTTTAAAAGACCGGTTGACTCGATAAAACCGGGCGCCAAAACTACTACGGCTTTTATGGCTTGTCCGCGGAGCTGGTCGGGAACTCCTATTACCGAACATTCCATGACGGCAGGGTGTTCCATCAGAACATTTTCAATTTCGGAAGGTCCTACACGAAAACCGCATGTTTTTATAACATCGTCAATGCGTCCGCAGAACCAATAGAAGCCGTCACTGTCTTTCCAGGCGGTATCGCCTGTATGATAGACGCCGCCTTTCCAAGCGCGGGCGTAAAGAGAAGGGTTGTCGTGGTAGCCTATAAAAATACCCGGCACTTTCCCGCTTTTCGGGGGAACGATGACAATTTCGCCCGTTTCACCGGCTTTGGCAGGAGTTCCGTCTTCTTTGAGCAGTTCCACATGGTAAAGAGGAGATGCCTTTCCCATGGAACCCGGCTTGGAGGCATTTCCGGCAAGGTTTCCGAGTATCAAAGCTGATTCGGTCTGACCATAGCCTTCCATAAGAGGAATTCCGGTACGCTCATAGAAAAGTCTGAACACTTCGGGATTCAGCGCTTCTCCGGCAGTGGTGGCATGAAGAAGACTCGGCATATCGGCAAAGCCTTTTTTTACAAGATATCTGTAAACAGTCGGGGGAGCGCAGAAAGTTGTAACTTTATATTTGTTGATAACGGAAATTAACTGCTTCGGGTCAAAGTTATCAAAATCAAAAACCATTACGGCGCTTCCGGCAAGCCATTGACCGTATATTTTCCCCCATGAAGTTTTTGCCCATCCGGTTTCTGCAACGGTGAAGTGAAGTCCACCGTCGACAACCTGCTGCCAGTACTTTGCGGTAATTATATGTGAGAGGGGATAGCTGTGGTCGTGTACGACACCTTTCGGATATCCGGTAGTGCCGGAAGTAAAGTACATAATCAAAGGATCGGATGAACAGGTGGGTATACGTTCGAGAACATCCGGAGCAGATTCCACTTCTTCGGAAAGATTCATGCAGCAGTCCGCTGCTTTACAGACAGTCCACAGCATACGCAGACTTGGGCAGGTCTTTTGAGCAGCAAGGATTTTTTGGGTCAAATCCTCGTCAGGCGCGCATATGGCAGCCTTTATTCCTGCACTCTTTACCCGGTACTCAATATCATCGGAAGTTAGCATATGAGTTACAGGTATGAGCACAGCTCCAAGCTTATGGAGGGCAACGGCCGTGTACCAGTATTCAAATCGCCGTTTCAGCATTACCATTACACGGTCGCCTTTTGCAATTCCATGAGCTTTAAAAACGTTTGCCGCTTTGTTGCTTAGCTTGCGTATATCGTCAAACGTAAAAATTTGCTCTTCACCTTCAGCATTGCACCATATAAGTGCTTTCTTGCCGGGATCGCTTTCAGCGATGCGGTCTGCCACGTCATATCCGAAGTTGAAATTATCCGGATATTTTAGTTTAAAATCAACTAAACTTCCTTTCTCGTCAAACAGTTCTTCGCAAAATTGGCGGTATATACTCATGTTGTATTCTCCTTGGGTGTTGACATACTTTCGCTGGCATATTGCCGGCCGGTTTCTTCGGATATGCAGGATATGCCGATTGAACGGAACCTTTGGCGGCGCTTATTGACCAATTCGTCAGTGGGAATGCTGCCGAGCAGAATAATCTGACGGGTCAGTTCAGATTTTAGTTCTTCATAAAAAGCGTCTTCGCCCAGATGTTTTTCCGGAATTATTTTTTCGATGACGGACATTGAAAGTGCGTCTTCGGCCGTTAGTTTAAGATATTTTGCGGCTTCGGCGGCCCTGCCCGAATCTTTCCAGAGTATGCTGGCGCAGCCTTCGGGCGAAATTACGGAATAGACGGCATTTTCAAGCATCCAGACTTGATCTGCAACGGCAAGAGCGAGCGCACCGCCGCTTCCGCCCTCCCCGATCAGGACGGACACAATAGGCGTTTTGAGAGTAATCATCTCCATCAGGTTCGCCGCTATCGCCTGACCTTGTCCGCGTTCTTCCGCGCCTATCCCGCAGTAGGCGCCGGAAGTGTCCACAAAGCAGATTACGGGACGGCGGAATTTTTCCGCTTGCTTCATCAGACGAAGAGCTTTTCGGTAGCCCTCGGGATGAGGAGCTCCGAAATTTCTCATCGTGCGCTCTTTTGCGGTGTGTCCC
>JAAYWX010000460.1 GCA_012516225.1 Clostridiales bacterium | reverse complement strand
GGATACGACCGGGTTAATTGAAAACGCAATCCAGTCGGTCGAAAAAGGGCAGAAAATTGCGGAAGATACAGCACAGTCCCTGCAGCAGATTGTCGAAGGGACCAATAGTACTTCCAGCCTGATTAAAGAAATTTCAAGTGCGTCCAATGACCAGGCGATAGCCATTGAACAGATTACGCAGGGCGTTGACCAGATTTCCGGCGTTGTACAGACTAATTCCGCCACAAGCGAGGAAAGCGCAGCGTCCAGCGAGGAACTCAGCGGACAGGCACAGACTTTGAAGGCCTTGGTAAGCCAGTTTAAAACGGGGAAAACCGCTGAATACGATTCGTTAAATACAATCAGCAATCAAATTCCGGCTGTTCCATCCCCGGAGGACGGTAAGTATTAATCTTTTTTAAAATGAACCGGCTGAATTTTTGATTCAGCCGGTTCGCCGCATAAAGGGGAAAAATGCCTTTGCTCTGCAGATTTAATTCAAAAAATTTGTAATATTCGGCTTGCGCGGAGGGCAATCTATACTTGAGGTGAGTGATTTGAAAGTAAAAGAGATTATGTCCAAAAAAGTTGCAAGCTTGGATTCAGAGGATTCCGTTGAAAGAGCCGCGCAGTTGATGAAGCAGTATGATGTGGGTTCCATTCCGGTATGCAGCCGGAATCAGGTTGTCGGTATTGTAACAGACAGGGATATCGCGGTCCGCACGATTGCAGAGGGGAAGGATTCCAAACAGGAAAAAGTCAGCGCGATTATGAGCTCCAATCCTGTTGTTGGAAATCCGGATATGGATGTTCATGACGCCGCCAAAATTATGAGCACAAATCAAATCCGCCGGCTTCCCATCGTTGAGAATAACAACCTTGTCGGAATCGTTGCCTTGGGGGACATTTCCGTTGAGCCGGAGCTGCAGTATAACGCGGAGCAGGCTCTCCACAATATCTCACAGCCCTGCGAAAGCAAAATGTAAATTCCATCTTTATGAAAACAGCAGTACGGAAACCGTACTGCTGTTTTTTATGGGATTCCGGCCCATTTGTTTACTCATGCTGCAGACCGTTGGGGATAGCGTTCACCGGTTTCGGAATATCGTAAATGTCGGTATACGCCTCCGCCTCCTCTTCATTTGCCGGCGGCGTTTGGATCAGCCCGGTGCAGTCCATTGAGGATACTACGCACTCCGAATCAAAGAAAGAGTCTTCGTCCTGCAATTTCAGTTTACGCTTATCTTCATCGCTCATATGGTTTCCTCCTGTTTTTTGATAAAATTAGTTTGTCCCAAAACAGGATATATAAGCGTATAAAAGTCTGTTAAAAATCAAAGAGCCGCCCTTTTTACAGAGCGGCTAAAAGGAGAATTTTTCACTAGAAGGACTGGTAACTTGGCATCACCCCCCATAGTTACAAATTCTCATAGCACCATTCTATACTACAAAATTTAGAAAAATTTTGCAAATGTAAATCATGGTAAAAGTCCTAAATAATGGAGAATCCCTGTCTGTGTTCGGCAGGGATTCCATTCATTTTATTTTGAAGAGACTGTGCCGGGCTGGCTGCCGGGTACTGTGCCGGCCTGGCTGCCGGGCTGATTGTTTGGCTGTAAACCGGAAATAACGCCGGAAACCTGGCCGCCGAGATCCTTGCCCTCGGATGTTACTTTGGATACAGCGCCGGAAACCGTGTTGCCCATATTTTGACAGCCCGTAAAAGAAAAAAGAACCAAAGTGCATATCGATATCATAGTTATAAGTTTCTTTTTCATGTTTACCCTCCTTTCCATTCTTATCGTTCCACTATTAAGGGCAAATATAGGATAGAGCTTAAAGATTATTCCGGATATCTTTGGATTCGGAATCCTTTCGTTCGATGTTTAGCCAGTGGGCGTGCAGAGCGGCCTCTTCCGCATTGATGCATTGACTTTCCGAAATCCAATCCCCGGATTCCGAATAATAGCCGACGGACCATACGCCCGGCTCTGTTTTATGATACATATATAGAGGCAATAGGGATCACTCTTTCTGCCGCGTATCGGCTTTGGTTTTCTTATTTAATTTCTCCGTTTTTTAAAATTTTAGCCTTTAAAATCTTATCCAAAATAGAGAAAATTTTACAAAAAAACAGGAGCACGAACGAATTTGTCCGTGCTCCTGTTTTTAAACAATAAAAAGCTTAATGCCGGCTTGCTCGATTATATTTTTCCATTCCGCCGGCAGAGCGGAATCGGTAATAATGATATCCATTTCGTTTAACTGGGCAT
>JAAYWX010000155.1 GCA_012516225.1 Clostridiales bacterium | reverse complement strand
TCTGGTTTCCGTTAGGATATACCCTGTCGTGGCTGCTTTATTTCAAATTATATTCATATTTACAGATACTGTTTTTTACACGCAATATGTCTATTTGCTCGATTATTTTGTCATAGCCGGGGCGATATGCTCCCTGATCATTGTCTTAATCGGAGCCAAAAAAAATAACAGGGACGGCTGGATAAATATCGCAAGCATGGGTATCCTGCTTATCTCATATGTACGCGACGACCTGTATTGGACCAATATTATTCAAAGCTCTTTCGGCGAAACAATTTATATTGGGCTATTTCTATTCGTCTTCCTGCAGATCGTAATTCAGGCAAGGAGAATTCGCGAGTATTACGACCAGAAAGCCGCCGCGGAGCTTGCTTTCCTGCAAGCTCAGATTAAACCGCATTTTTTATATAACGCCATCAATACCTTCGTTTCCATCTCGTGTTATGATGTGGAGCAGGCAAAGAGGCTTTTAATCGATTTCAGCAATTATTTAAGACGCAGCTTTGACTTCAAGGATTTGAGCCAGCTTACGCCTTTGAAAAACGAATTGGAGTTTGTCAAGGCTTATCTTGAAATTGAAAAGGCGCGCTTTGAGGAAAGGATAGAAGTCGTTTATGACCTTCCAGACGACGTTGAAACCAGGGTTCCGATTCTGGTGCTTCAGCCTGTTGTTGAAAACGCGGTGGTGCACGGGATATTGCCGAAGGATGAAGGAGGGCGTATCGAAATACGCATCGGGCGTGACGAGACGGCTCTGCATTTTATGGTCAGGGACAACGGCGTCGGCATGGGGCCGGAAACGAAGGACAACATCTTCAGACGCAAATTCGGAAGCGGCGTCGGCCTGTCGAATATAGACAGCAGATTGAAGAAGCTTTACGGAAAAGGCCTTCAAATAAACAGTACGCAAGGTTATGGGACCGAGGTCACATGGTGCATCCCAATAAAAGGACGGAGAGTGAGTAAAAATGATCGATGCGGTGCTGGTGGATGACGAAAGGCCCGCGCTACGGATGCTTGAGCATTTGCTGAAAGAATATCCGGAGATTTCAATAGCGGGAATGTATACAAGCCCATTGAAAGCCATTAATGAAATTGGACAGCTAAAACCTCAGGTTGTATTCCTTGACATCAACATGCCTCAACTGCGCGGGATCGACGCGGCTTCAAGAATACTGGACCTGAGCCCCGACACTGATATTGTTTTTGTAACGGCTTATGACCAATATGCCATAGAAGCCTTTGAGCTGAACGCTTTGGATTACCTATTAAAGCCATTGTGCACGGACCGTCTGAAAAAAACGGTTGAGCGTTTGATAAAAAAGAAGCCTGCCGTTCAGGAAAGCGGTAAACGGAAGCTACAGATAAAATGTCTGGGACGTTTTCAGGTGTCCTGGGAAGGCCAGGAGCCCATCAAGTGGCGCGCGGAAAAAACAAGAGAGCTCTTTGCGTTTTTGCTTCACAACCATGGCCGGGCTATTTCAAAAGAGGAGCTACTTGACGGGCTCTGGCCGGATGATGATCCGGAAAAGGCCGTCCGCCAGCTCTATAACGGCATATACCATATCCGAAAGGCTTTGGTGGAATATGGGATTGACAGAAGCTTAATCAGTATCGACAGCGGCTATAATCTGAAGCTCGGCCCCGCCGATTACGATGTGAGACGTTTTTATGAACTTGAAAACAGTAGTCCCGCCAACAGCCTCGAGCCGCTCGAGGAGATGGAAGCGCTCTACGCGGGAGACTATCTGGAGGGGGAAGACTACCCTTGGGCGTGTTTTGAAAGAGAACGCCTGATAAAATTACACTTGCAATGCCTGATAGGGCTCTCGGAGCAGTATATCAGAAAAAAGCAATTCGCCAAGGCGGAGAACATACTGATGACAGCTTATGTAAAAAATCCTTATGAAGAAGCCATTACTGAGCTTCTGCTCACTCTTTACATAGAAACAGGAGAAAAAAGCAAGGCCGCGAGGCATTTCAACGCGTATTTGAAGATATTGAAAGAAGACCTCGGCGTAACACCGTGCGATAGGCTATATAACCTTTATCATTCAGTGAAGTAGACAGAACGATTATTTCAGGCTTTTGCGCTTATAAATTTACATGGGCGCCGTTCTTTGCATGGTATTTCCTTTATTTCCGGAAAAGGTGCTACCTATCTTCCCGTGACGCCACTTATACGCTTGCCGATTCTTTTCAAAAAGTTTTAAAATTATTTCAAGTTACAGTTAACCGTTGATCCGTCAAACATTGATGTATCAACGGTTTTTTTGTATTTTTGAGTATTTTGCTTGGTTAAATTTTGGTGAAATCTGTCTTATATAATAGAGGCAGTTAGAAAATATATCAATTTCATATGATTTCCATTGCGGATTTGGGCGTATAAAAGGGAGTGGTTGATTGAGGGTATATATTCTGGACAGGCGAAGCAAAAGCCGTGATCAAATGCTGGGTTGGCTGTCGGAGGATAAGAGAATAACCGAACTCAAGGCCTTTGAGGACTACATACAGTTTATTGAACAAATCGAGGATTCTCCTCCTGATTTCTGCATCATACGCTTGGGCCAGGATGGGATACCGGGGTTCCAGGCCGCCGACATGATAAGGCAGAAAAGCCTTGACATCAAAATCATTTTTCTATCCGATGACAGAGATTATGCGCTGGACGCCTTTGAGGTAAGGGCTGATGGCTATCTTCTATGTCCTGTGAAGAGGGCAAAGCTTGAGAAATGTTTGATGATAAATAAGGAGAGTGAGGCAAATGAATAAAAAAAAGTTTTCGAAAATAGCAGCGATACTCATTATTGCAAGCATGCTGATGCAGATGCTTCCGACAATCGCATTAGCAGATGCGGCTGCAAATGCCATAGCCGCATCCGTTGTACCGGGAACAGCAGTCTCCAGTATAACAATCAGCGGTCTCGGCAGCCCTGCCGGGTTAAAATATGTGTACAAAATATCAAATTCGGCGGATGCCATACCGGCGCAGGGAGCGGCGATACCGACGGCTGATTACGGCCAGTATGTGCCGGGAGTCGATATAGAAAACGTATCTGCCGGGAAGTGGCTGAACCTGTATGACGTCAGCTATGCGGGAGAGGTTAACGGAGTAGAATCATATGCGGTTCTTGGCTACTACCAGAAGCAATTGGAAAGCGGTGATATAAAAGCGGCCGCAAATACCATAGCCGCATCCGTTGTACCGGGAACAGCAGTTTCCAGTATAACAATCAGCGGTCTCGGCAGCCCTGCCGGGCTGAAATATGTGTACAAAATATCAAATTCGGCGGATGCCATACCGGCGCAGGGAGCGGCGATACCGACGGCTGATTACGGCCAGTATGTACCGGGAGTCGATATAGAAAACGTATCTGCCGGGAAGTGGCTGAACCTGTATGACGTCAGCTATGCCGGAATGGTTAACGGAGTAGAATCATATGCGGTTCTTAGCTACTACCAGAAGCAACTGGCGAGCGGTGATATAAAAGCGGCCGCATCCCCGGACACGGTAACCGACAACGGCAATACTTATACCTATACCGTTGCGGACGGGAAGGTAACAATAACGCAATTTACACTTGGCGGCTCGGCAGATATAACTATTCCAGGCACTATAAGCGGTTATCCGGTAACCGGAATAGGCGCTGAAGCATTTAAAAACAAAGGCCTCACAAGCGTAATAATTCCGGACGGAGTGACGAGCATAGGAGATTGTGCATTTGCTTCCAACAATCTTACAAGCGTAACATTTCCAAACAGCGTAACCGATATCGGTGAAGATGCGTTTGTTTATAATGAGCTTACAAGCATAGTAATTCCAAACACGGTAACAAGCATTGGAGGCAATGCATTTTCCAGCAACCAGCTCATAAGCGTGACGATCCCCAACAGCGTGACGGCGATTGGAGATGGTGCATTTTTCAACAACCAGCTCACAAGCATAACGATCCCGGACAGCGTAGCGAGTATCGGTGAAAAGACGTTC
>JAAYWX010000455.1 GCA_012516225.1 Clostridiales bacterium | reverse complement strand
TTCTGGATGAAATTGAACTCCATAGAGTTTCTTATCCAAATTTTCCATAGCTGCTACAGGGCATATAGGAGTATTTCCTACTACCTTGAACCCTTCTGGAGCCTTTTCTATAAAATCTGTATGACTCATCCAAGCAGTAATACTATTATCTAAACCACTAAACAATAAGCTACTATTGTCTACGTTTACTTGGGTTTTGCCGTATTCTCTGGTAGTAGCTCTAGATACTTTTCCGCCCAATACTTGAGCCATTAGCTGACTACCATAGCATATTCCCAAAATAGGAATTCCTAAATTGAATACTTCACTATCGCATTTAGGAGAATTTTCTCCATATACACTAGCTGGACCACCAGAGAAAATAATTCCTTCAGGATTTTTTTCTCTTATCTTTTCAATAGGATAATCATATGGAACTATTTCACAATAAACACTTGCCTCTCTAACTCTTCTTCCTATGAGTTGGCTATATTGACCACCAAAATCCATTATTAAGATCAATTTAACACATCCTTCCTATCTTCTACTATAATTTGGTGCTTCTTTTGTGATGTTTATATCATGAGGATGGTTTTCTATAAGTCCCGCTCCTGTTATCTTCACAAGTCTAGCTCTTTCTTGCAATTCTTTTATATTGTGAGCACCTACATATCCCATACCTGATCTCAATCCACCAACTAGCTGATATACAACATCTCCCAATGGTCCTCTGTATGGAACTCTTCCCTCTACGCCTTCTGGAACTAATTTTTTAGAACCTTCTTGAAAGTATCTATCCTTGCTACCAGCAGCCATTGCTCCCAATGAGCCCATACCTCTATATACTTTAAATCTTCTTCCTTCATAAAGTTCTTCTTCTCCCGGACTTTCACTGGTACCTGCAAACAAGGAGCCTATCATGACTACATTAGCCCCAACAGCAATTGCTTTAGTTATATCTCCAGAATACTTTATTCCTCCATCGGCGATGATTGGAATATCATAGGATTTAGCTACTTCTGCACAATTCATGATTGCAGTTATTTGAGGAACACCTATACCTGTAACTACTCTAGTAGTACAAATGGAGCCAGGTCCTATACCTACTTTTACTGCATCTACTCCTGCTTTTATTAAATCCAATGTTGCTTCTCCTGTAGCTACATTTCCTGCTATTAATTGAAGATCTGGATATTTAGATTTTATAGTTCTCACTGCCTCAATAACTCCTTCTGAATGACCATGAGCTGTATCTACTACTATAACATCTACTTTTGCTTTAACTAATGCAGCTACTCTGTCCATCATATCAGCTGTAACCCCTACTGCTGCTCCAGCAAGAAGTCTTCCTGAATCATCTTTGGCTGCATTTGGATATTTAATCGACTTTTCAATATCCTTTATTGTGATAAGACCTCTAAGCTTGAAATCTTCAGCAACTAATGGCAATTTTTCAATTTTATATTTTTTCATAGTTTCCAATGCTTCATCCATTGAAATATCTGTTTGAGCTGTAACTAAATTTTTTTTGGTCATTACATCGTCTATTAC
>JAAYWX010000154.1 GCA_012516225.1 Clostridiales bacterium | reverse complement strand
CTTAAACTTGGTCTGATTTCTTCCGGCACCGGTCCTCTCGATGTCCCTATGAAACGTCAGGATGCACTTTTTATGCTGGCTAAAGCCTTCTGCCTTGTTTCCGCCGAACCGGACTGTTCCATTCTCTCTTCTTTTTCAGACTCCGGAAGCATTTCAGTGCAAAATAAGGATGCAATTGCCTCACTTGTATCAGAAAAACTCGTTTTAGGTTCCGGTGGAATGCTTAACGCAAACAGCAATATAACTCTGGCTGAATTTCTGACGGTGCTGTACCGGGTTGCTGAAAATTACACTTCCGTTTCTTCTTTTGAGTCCGGCATAAGCGGCGGAAGCGTTATAAGGGGCGACGGAACAATAAACTATATTGCCACAGATAACATCTGGTTTGGCTGTGATACCGGAAGCATTTTCCTTTCCAGCGTTTCCGCCGATACCATAACTCTGCGTAGCCATAAGCTTTCAAGTTTTAGTCTCAGCAACAGCAATATAAAACGCCTTGTGTTTGCCTTAGGCGAAGGCAGTGCAGCAATTGGAACGGGTAGCGGTTCAAAAATTGGAACAGTACGCCTTGAATCGTGCAAAAGCGCGGACATCGGTCCGGAAGCCGGCGTAGTAGAGATAACCGGCAGCGGCATAAACGTAAGCATATCAGGAAATCACGATTATCTAATTATAACCGGAAATGAAAATATAATAACGCTTTCCCCCAACGCTTCCGTTACCCGATTAAAAATATCCGGTAGCGGCAACAGTGTTGCACCGAAAGATGATTTTTCTTCAAATACCATTTCATGTACTGAAATTGAGCTTTACGGCAGTTCCAATACTGTATCGGTAGGAACACCTTCTTCAGTTTCGGCAAAAATCACAGTGGGTGGTGACGGCAACAAAATTCTGTCAAAGTTCGGCAGTATCTCCTCACTGAGAGTAACAGGCACAAAATGCAGCATAAACGCGTCCATTTTTTCAGATATTCCTGTAATTGAAGTAACCGGCAGTGAAAATCTCGTATATATAGCGTATAAAGAAAATACCGCCGAAATTGCACAGAACGCGGAATGCAAGATAGGTTCTGCGAGCATTTCCGGAAACTCCAACTGGATTACCATATCATGCGGGAGCATTTCATCGGTCAGCATTTCGGGAAACTACAACACCCTTAAAAAAACTGGCACAGGAAGCATAGGTAGTTTTGATATGCCTGGCTCGCAGAATGCAATTGCTCTCCAAGGCAGTGGGGAACTTGTATCGGCAAAGATTTCCGGAGGTGACAACCACGTCCCACTTAACGGAACGGCGGGCACTATCACGATAGACGGCCGCGGAAACACGCTTGATGGCGGCGGCAGGATTTCATCTCTCATTCTTAATGCATACGGCTGCACAGTGAATATCCCCGCAAGCAATGTTACGGACAACATAAACCGTGCCGAAACAGAGCGGGTGCTAAAGCTTGTAACCCTTGGATATAAAGGCAATTTCACTCTCAAATGGGCTCAGGAACACGATTATAAGGATTTCGAAAAAGAAATATGGGTAAACGCAAAGGGGTATTCCAGCAGCACCGATTACCTTATATGGGTCAATCTTTCTATGCAGAGAGTCAACATTTTTAGGGGCAGCGAAGGAAACTGGAAACTCTGCCACAGCTGCATAGTTGGCACAGGCGCTCCGGGAAGCGGTACTCCCGTCGGGGTATGGAGAACAACGTATAAAACATGGGCAGGCTGGACCACATCAACTTATACCGTAAAACCCGTAGTCGGCTTTAAGCAGAACACCGGATATGCGTTTCACTCCCGCCTGTACTACCCCGGAACAACCACCCTGTCGGACGCTTCCATCGGGTACCCCGTCAGCCATGGCTGCGTGAGAATGTATGACGCGGACATAAAGTATATTTATGACAACATTCCCTTAGGAACGACAGTTGTTGTATATTGATGATCAGGAAAAACACATCATATATAAATAAAATTTTCGGAGGTTAAAATGGACAAGCGGACAAGCAAGGACGACTACTACCTTGGCATAGCGGACGCGGTGCTGAGCCGCTCCACCTGTCTGAGGCGGAAATACGGTGCGATAATCGTAAAAGCGGATGAAATTCTTTCCACAGGCTACAACGGGGCACCGCGAGGGCGTGAAAACTGCTGTGATCTCGGGTTCTGCACGCGGGAGCACCTTAACATTCCGAGTGGCGAACGCTATGAGCTTTGCAGAAGCGTCCATGCAGAGCAAAACGCAATAATATCCTGCTCAAGACGTGATATGCTCAGTTCGACGCTTTATCTTGTCGGTCGGGATGCCAAAACCGGCGAAATTATTACTGCAGAACCTTGTTCGCTCTGCCGCAGATTTATCCTTAACGCAGGAATAGAAAGGGTCGTTTCCCGAAACAAAGACAACGGAATAGATATAGTTGCAGTTGCGGACTGGATAAAAAACGATGATTCCCTCCCCGACATTAAAAAACTTTAGGCGATAAAAGTCCGCCGCAAGAAAATATGCTTGCGGCGGTGTTGTGCTATTTCCCAAGAGCCACTGTCTTTTTATAGGCTTCATATATTGCCGAAGAGGCTGCGGCACGGAAACCTCTTTTTTCAAGTTCCTCCACTCCGACGATTGTTGATCCGCCCGGCGAACATACGGCATCCTTCAGTTCTCCCGGATGTCTGCCGCTCTCCAGCACCATGGCTGCGGCACCGAGAACCGCCTGAGCCGCAAATTTCTGCGCCATATCGCGCGGTACTCCCGACATGACTCCGCCATCGGCAAGAGCTTCAATGAACATATAGACATAAGCGGGGGAACAGCTGAAAACAGGAGTTGCCGGATCAATCAAAGACTCCTCAACCACCGCGGTTTCGCCTCCCGCCGAGAGAGCTTTGCACAATGCGGTCACATCCTCTTCTTCGGTGTTTTTTGAGGGCGAAACGAGTATCAATCCTTTTCCGACTGCAACGGGCGTATTTGGCATAAGCCTTATTACCGGAAGGGTAATCCCCGATTCTTCCATTACGGCAGAAACGGCAGATATTGCAACGCCGGCGGCTATAGATACTACAACCTTTTCGCTGCCCTTTTCGGTTTCATCTTTCAAAACAGGCAGTATACTTCTTAATGTATCAGCCAAAACATTCGGCTTGACGCACAAAAACAAAAATTTGGCACTTTTTACCGTATCTGCAACACTCTCCGCAATTTTGCAACCTGTCTTAAGCGCAAGCGTTTCGGTTTTTTCTTTTGCTTTGTCATAAATTGTTACATTTTTAGGGTCTGCCGAACAGCAAACGGCTTGGATTAAGGCACCGCCCATATTTCCCGCTCCGATAAACGCAAAAGTATCCTCTTTCATGTCAAGGTCTTCCTTTCTCAAAAGGCAGTCAAAGGGAATGCTTTGACTGCCAAAAGTATGCCTAAAATTATTTTATTGCTTCGAGTCCCTGTCGCGCCCGAAAAATTCTTCAAAATAGTCGTTTTCGCTTTTGTTCAAACGTTTTGGCTCCATATAAGACAAATCATCAAAATATTTTTCCTGCGGTGCCTCCTTGCGAGTGCGTGCTGGCATTTTCCCGTTCCGGCCACCGGATGGCTGGGACGCTTTCGCTCTCTGCCTAATCTTCATTTCCTTTATACGCCGTTTTTTCTCCGCACGGTAGTGCATTACAAGGTATACATAGAACCCAAAGAGCGCAAGAACTATGATAATAAACACTATCGTCAAAGGCTTTTTCAATGTTTTAGCGATCTGAGCTTTTATAAGCTGGGAATAGCTGACATCAACCGATGAGCAGGCAACAAGCTTGGACTGCCCGTAAGTCACTCCATCACGTTCAATTGATATCTCTCCAAGGACTTCTCCTGCTTCAACAGGAGCGACAAGTTCCTCGCCGTTTTCCTCGCAGTATATAGTCACTTTCTGTTCAAAGCTTGAATTGTCTTCGTCTTTCGGCATAAGCGCCTTTACGGCGTTCTGCGGTCGGACAGTTCATACTCGGCATCTTTCCCCATCTTTACCGGTATATCCTTTACCAAATCGGTTGTTTCGAGTATATCCCTGTAGCTGTAATTTTCAAACGCCCAATTGTATACCTCTATCGAATCGGTAAAATTGGTGTACTGTGTACTGTTGGTTTTTTTGATTGCCTGACCGCCCATAACCACACAGAGAAGATTTATGTCATTTTTAGACGCAGATGAAACCAGACAGTATCCGGCGTCGTTCGTATGCCCTGTCTTTATCCCTTTTGCATATTCGTAATAGTATCCCTGATAAAGCTCCGAGTTTTTGTTTATAAGCCCGTTGGTGTTTTGAAGTTTACGCTCATCAGACATGTTGGTTGCGGGGATTGTTTTTTCCGCAGTGTTGCAAATTTCCATAAACAGCGGGTGCGAATACGCTTCCCGTGCAATTTTCGCCAAATCATTCGCAGTTGTATAATGGTTGCTGTTAGGTAACCCGTGAGTATTGGCAAAATGTGTACCTGTACAGCCAAGTTCCTGCGCGCGGGAGTTCATCATGCCTACAAAAGTTTCCATGCTTCCTCCAATATGGTCGGCAATGATGTTGCACGCCTCATTTGCAGATGAAAGCATTGCGCAGTATAAAAGATTTTCAAGCGTCATTGTTTCCCCGGGCACAATACCGGAAGTGCTTCCGTCTTCACTAAGGTCGGCGGTAATGTTGCTTCCTGCCGTAACCTTGTCGGAAAGCGCAGCCTTGCCAGCTTCTATAGCCTCAACAGCAAGCAGCACAGTCATAATTTTAGTTGTGCTCGCCGGATAAACTTTTTCGTCGCCGTTCTTGGAAAAGAGGATATTCCCCGTCGCGGCATCCATAAGCACAACAGCCTTTGACTGTATGGGCGGATTTGAAAGCGCGTTCGCATAAATCAACGGAACATTTGCCGCCAGAACCGAAAATATCAAAATAAAGGACAAAAACTTTAACTTTTTCATATGCATCTCCGGAATATTATGCTATATTGTATATAATACATTTGAAACATCTGTTTTCAATGATATATTATAAAGATACATTCATCGAAAAGCAACATAAAATATGCCTTTACCGGCAAATCCGGCTTTGGAGTGAGAATTCTTGAAACTTACCAAAGCAGAAAAAATATCCATAGCCGTCACAGTTTTGCTGTTGATTACGGCAGGGGCCTTAACTTTTGCGGACAGCAGGTCCCCTGCAACCGTAACTGTCAATTTTGAACACCCGGATAATTATTTGCCTCCATCTCCGGCAGATTCATCGGACATCCCTGCCGTTATAGACATCAATACTGCATCCGCACAGGAACTTGATTTACTGCCCGGCATAGGGGAAACGCTCGCTAAGCGGATTATAGAATACCGGACGGAACATGGCGGATTTAAAAGTGTGGATGAGATTATGAAAGTTTCCGGAATAGGATCGGTTAAATTTGAGAAAATCAAAAAATACATAACAGTCCAGCCATCAGTACAGGAGGCGGAAAAATGAAAATCCTTGTCGTAGATGATGAAAAACTGCTTGTTAAAGGAATAAAATTCAATCTGGAAAACGAAGGCTATGACGTTGATGTATGCTATGACGGCGAAACTGCCGTTGAAATGGCAAAAAGCGGTTCATATGACCTTATTATCCTTGACCTGATGATGCCGAAACTTGACGGGCTTGAGGCCTGTATGCGGATCAGGGAAACTTCCACAGTTCCAATTATAATGCTGACGGCAAGAAGTGAAGATACGGACAAACTCATAGGCTTTGAATACGGTGCCGACGACTATATAACAAAGCCTTTCAATATTCTGGAGCTTAAGGCAAGAGTCAGAGCGCTTCTCCGCCGCAGCGCCATTCAGAATTCGGACGTTCGGAGCGATCGGCTGACACGCGGCGGCATAACCATAGATACTTCGCGGCGTATAGCAGAAAAGGACGGTATCCCTGTCGAACTTACTGCCAAGGAATTCAACCTTGCAGAACTGCTCATGAGAAATCCCGGTAAAGTTTACAGCCGTGAAAGGCTTCTTGATATAATATGGGGTATCGATTATCAGGGGGACGCCAGAACCGTTGACGTCCATATAAGAAGACTGCGTGAAAAACTTGAATCGGATCCTGCCGATCCCAAATACTTCAATACTAAATGGGGTGTCGGATATTATTTCAGTGAAAACTGACTCCGTATCTCTGACAGTCCTGCATCTGCCATTCGGCAAATCCGCTTGTCACAACAAGGAACAATTGGGAGAGTAATTAAATGAATGTGCTTACCGGTGTAAGAACATTTTCGCACAGCGTTCAGTTTAAATTTGCCATTACATTTCTCGTGCTTATAGCAGGGCTTATGGTTATGCTGAACACATATCCCACCATAGTGTCGCGTGACCTCGTTTTCAACACAAAACAGGCTTCCCTTCAAAGCCAGGCCAGCGTAATGTCATCCGCTTTATCGGCCCCGGACGAGCTGACAAGCGATACTGTGCTTGAAGTCATGGAGCTTCTGGATTTGCGCAGCCTTACGCGCGTAATAGTTACGGATAAAAGCGCCAGAATACTTTACGATACTGCCCGTCTTGATCCGAGTGTCGGCCGCTATGCGATGTTCTCTGAAGTTCGTCGGGCTCTAAAACGGGAAATTGTCTGTTATTCCGTATACGATGGGATAGCTTTTATGACCTGTGAAGCCATGCCGATAAGAAATAACGGTTCAACTGTCGGTGCTGTATACCTGTACGAGTTTGATTCGGCACAGGCGGAACTGATATCCAATATTCAGAAAAACCTCCGGAACATCACTCTGATACTGAGTGTGGCGGCAATTATACTCATGTTTATCTTCAGCCGCGCGCTGACCGCAAGGATAACAGCACTGGCAAAAGCTACAAGGATTGTTTCCGAGGGAGATTACGACCATCAGATCGAGATAAGCGGAAACGATGAGCTGTCGGAACTTGGACGGGAGTTCAACAGCCTTACTCAGCGGCTTAAAAATACAGAGGAGATGCGCCGGCGTTTCGTTTCTGACGCTTCCCATGAACTGAAAACCCCCCTTGCCTCCATAAGGCTTCTTTCAGACAGCATACTTAACTCTGAAAATATGGATACCGAAACCATGCGCGACTTTGTTACGGATATTGGAAATGAGGCGGAACGACTTCAGCGTACCACAGAAAAACTGCTCAGTCTCTCAAAAATGGACAGTGGCATAGGATCTGTTCATGAAAAGGTCGATATGCGCCGAGTTGCCGAAAAAACGCTTCATCTCCTCGTCCCGCTCGCCAAAGAGTATCATGTCACCATCTCAACCGAACTGCAGCGGGGCTGCTTCATAAACGGAAGCGAAGATCTCGTTTACCGTATAATCTTCAACCTTGCCGAAAATGCAATAAAATACAATATGCCCGGCGGCCTTGTCAAAATATTGCTTTTTAGTGAAAGTCAGCATGTTGTTTTGGTCGTTGAAGACACCGGAATAGGTATTCCAGATGAGGACATTCCCCATATCTTTTCCCGCTTTTACCGCGTAGATAAGGCACGTTCTCGCGATGCAGGCGGAAGCGGGCTCGGTCTTTCGATAGTATACGATGCAGTCAGGCTTCATAGTGGCGAAATATCTGTTGAAAAGCGTGAAGGGGGCGGCTCTCGCTTCATAGTCCGCTTTCCCGCCTGCTCGGATATAAGCGGGGACAGACATTCCGAATCATAGCCCGTCAAATGTGAGGTAAATATGAAAAAACGCGTTTTGATTGTGCTTACCGCCCTGTTTGCTCTTCTGAATGCCTGTGCTGAAGAACCTGCGGTCGGTACTTCCGAAGATACAATATTCGTATATAGGATTCTCCGTCCGGAATACCAAGTGAACGGCGAGTTGCTCCGTCCAGAAAAAATTCCTTTAAACGGAACGGGCGATCCCGTTTCACAGGCGGCTTCCGCTCTTGCTGATTCTCCAAAAAGTGACCGGCTTCAGTCTCCGATGCCTGAAGGCGTAATAATTATTAAAACTGAGCACAAAGAAAATTTTGTAACCGTCTATATGAATTCCGCATATCTTGAGGCCGATGCAATTGACAGATCTGTTCTGGACAGCTGCATTGTGCTGACGATGTGTTCCATAAAAAATATAGATTATGTTTCCATTTGCGTCGGGAATGACGTAATTGCTGACAGGCTAACAACTGATGATATCCTTCTTTCCAACACTATAACCAGTCCCAAGAAGGCTAAGGTTCGTCTGTACTTCCCAAAAAAGGGCGAAAACATTCTTTGTTCCGAATACCGCCCTATCACCATAGACAACGACAATTCCGCGGAGCGCCGAATTCTTGATGCTTTACTTGAAGGACCTGAAAACGCCGCTCTTAGAAGCGCATTTCCCGACGGCACTATTGTTCTGTCGGTCTATACTCAGGACGGAATATGTACGGTCAGCCTATCTGGGATTTTTCCGGATGATGCTACCAAATCCAAGGATGACGGTATGCTGGCGGCATATTCAATTGTAAATTCACTTGCTTCTCTGGCGGATGTCCAAAGCGTACAAATCCTTATAGACGGAACACATGTGCGTTCCCTTTGGGGGTTCGATATTTCTCGCCCGCTTGTTAAAAATGAAAGTATAATAGGCTCCTCAGTTGCGGAATAGAAGCGGGATTGATTTATTGCTGGTAAGTTTGAAAGCTTCAAACTTAATATAAGAAACAAATAACTATATGCACCCGTATACCTACCGCCGACGGCTTAAGCTGCATGGCATTTTGCAAATTCGGGGCACAGTGAAAGGAATGAATACTCATGAGCAGAATAGGAACGAAATGTGTACAAGCCGGATACACACCTAAAAACGGCGAGCCGCGTCAAATCCCAATAATTCAAAGTACAACTTTTTAATACGATCCAAGCGAGGATATGGGGAAGCTGTTTGACCTTGAGGCAAGCGGATATTTTTACAGCCGCCTTCAGAATCCGACAAACGATTATGTAGCCGCACGAATCTGCGCCCTTGAAGGCGGAACTGCGGCAATGCTTACATCTTCCGGCCAGTCTGCAAATTTCTTTGCCGTTTTCAACATTTGCAATGCCGGAGATCATGTGGTATGCTCCTCCGCAATTTACGGCGGCACATATAACTTATTTAATGTAACCATGAGAAAAATGGGTATAGACTTCACCTTTGTCACCCCAGACTGCTCCGATGAAGAGCTTAACGCGGCTTTCCGTCCCAATACTAAAGCGGTTTTCGGCGAAACCATAGCTAATCCGAGCCTTGCCGTTCTGGATATCGAGCGCTTTGCAAAGGCTGCACATGACCATGGAGTCCCACTCATCATTGACAACACCTTCCCCACTCCGGTAAACTGCCGGCCCTTTGAATGGGGTGCCGATATAGTGACCCACGCAACAACGAAATATATGGACGGGCACGCGTCTGGTGTCGGCGGCGCAATTGTTGACGCTGGCAGGTTTGATTGGTTTGCCCATGCCGACAAATTCCCCGGACTTACGACTCCCGATGAAAGCTACCATGGGATTGTTTATGCCGAACGTTTCGGAAAAGAAGGAGCTTTTATCACAAAGGCGACGGCACAGCTCATGCGTGACTTTGGTTCAACCCCCTCAGCGCAGAACTCATACCTTGTTGGGCTTGGTCTTGAATCTCTTCATGTGCGAATGGAGCGCCACTGCAAAAATGCCCAGGCTGTGGCCGAATTCCTTGAATCGCATGAAAAAGTTGCATGGGTCAATTACTGCGGCCTGCCTTCCAGTAAATATTACGCTCTTGCGCAGAAGTACCTGCCCAATGGCTCCTGCGGCGTTATCTCTTTCGGTCTGAAGGGCGGACGGCCCGCCGCCGAAAAATTTATGAAAAGCCTTAAGGTTGCAATTATAGCAACGCATGTTGCAGATGCGCATACTTGTGTGCTGCACCCGGCTAACGCGACACATCGTCAGCTCTCCGAAGCCGAGCTTGAGAAAGCGGGCGTCCCCTCCGATCTTATCCGCCTTTCCGTCGGCATAGAGGATGTCGAGGATATTATTGACGACCTTAAGCAGGCACTTGAAACCATAGGCTGATCACGCTCCTGCATATAATTGTGAAGGCATAGATGATTAAAAAATATCTGCTCCCCGCCAGAAAGGACTCCCTATCATGTTCAGATTTCCAGTTCCGGATCTTATACTTAAAGACATATACGAGCTCAAGCCGCAGAACTTGAAAGAAATGGGCATTTCGCTTCTGCTCCTTGACTTGGATAATACCCTTGCAAAATATTCCGCGGTTTACCCTTCAGTCCGTCTCAGGAACTGGATCGATGGGCTGAAAAAAGCGGGAATAGAGCCATTTATATTCTCAAATACCCGCAGTCAAAGGGCGAAGGGTTTTGCGGACGCTCTATCCGTGGGATATATTGATAGAGCCGGAAAACCGAAAACGAAACTTCTGTCGGAAACTCTGAAAAAAAAAGGCGCCCGTCCTGAGAATACCGCAATAGTCGGCGATCAGGTATATACGGATGTCCTGTGCGGAGTGCGTGCAGGAATTAAAACCATAGTGGTAGTGCCGATTAATATGACGGCTAATCACTTTCATTTGCTGCGTTACGGAGCGGAACTTCCATTCAGGTACGAATATTTATGACGAAAAAGAAAAAACAGCAGAAAAGAAGGAAAATAATCTTGGACAGCATAAAAAAAATACAGCTTAAAATGAAGGAAGAAGGTTTCCG
>JAAYWX010000153.1 GCA_012516225.1 Clostridiales bacterium | reverse complement strand
TGCAAGGTGAGTGAGATTTATCTCGACATTAAAATGTCCAGCATTGCATAGAATCGCCCCGTCTTTCATACGCTCAAAATGTTCCCGGACAATTACGTCTTTGCAGCCGGTAACTGTTATGAAAATATCGCCAAGGGCAGAAGCTTCCAACATGGGCATAACTTCGAACCCATCCATTTCCGCTTCGATTGCTTTTATAGGGTCAACTTCCGTGACCAGAACACGGGCACCGAGTCCTTTTGCGCGCATTGCCGTACCCTTGCCGCACCATCCATATCCTGCGACAACAACGGTTTTTCCGGCGACTATTAAATTGGTTGTACGGTCTATAGCGTCCCATACGGATTGGCCAGTTCCGTAGCGGTTGTCGAAAAGGTGCTTGCAGTCCGCCTCATTTACCATAACCATTGGGAAACGCAGAGAACCGTCTTTTACCATGGCACGCAGTCTGTGTATTCCAGTGGTGGTTTCCTCACATCCGCCTATTACGTCGGGAATAAGGTGCGTATACTTCGTGTGCATAAGATGCACAAGGTCGCCGCCGTCGTCGATTATGATATTAGGGCCGCATTCCAGAACGGCGCACAGATGGCGGATATATTCGTCTTCCGTAGCCGCGTGATATGCATGTATATCTATTCCGCCGGCAGCGAGAGCGGCTGCTATGTCATCCTGAGTGGATAGCGGATTGCTGCCTGTGACATGCATCTCAGCCCCGCCCGCTTGGAGAACGCGGCAGAGGTAAGCAGTTTTGGCTTCCATATGCACCGAAAGGGCGATTTTAAGTCCGGAAAAGGGCTTGGTTTTTATAAAATCATCCTCAATGCTTTTTAAAACGGGCATATTGCGCGATGCCCACGAAATCTTTTTCTCTCCCTCAGGAGCGAGAGATAAATCTCTTATATCGCTCATTACCGCACATCCTTTCAGTAATTTTTCAGAACTTTTTAACCAGCTTTTTTATTTCGTATCTGACCCGCTCCTCGTCAATCGTTTTAAATTCGCCTTTTTCAAGGAGAACTTTGCCGTTGACAATGACGGTATCGGCTCTAAGTCCCGCACTTGAATAGCACAGCGCAGATTTCGGATCGCCTATCGGATAGAAACCGACGGAATTCATATCAAAAAGACTCAGATCGGCACACTTGCCGACGCGGATTTCACCGGTTTTGTCCGAAATGCCCAACGCCTTTGCTCCGTTTATTGTTGCCATATCAAAGACTTCCGAGGCGGAAACGGTTGTAGCGTTTTTATGCGTACCCTTGTGGATAAGGCTTACAAGCTGCATTTCACGCAGCATACTCAGATTGTTGTTGCTTGCGGAACTGTCCGTTCCAAGGCATACGTTTATGTTATGTTCAAGCAGAGCTGGCACATCGGCAAAGCCGTTGCCCAGTTTCATGTTGCTTGCCGCATTGTGGGCAACGCTCACGCCGCGTTCGGCAAGAAGATTCATGTCGCTTTCCGAAAGGTAGACGCAGTGTGCGCAGACAGTATTGCTCCGCATTATTCCGCAGGAATCGTAAAATTCCGCAGGAGTCATATTATACCTCTGTTTTATGGTGTTTTGCTCATCCAGACTTTCCGAAAGGTGGGTATGGATACCGAGATGAAGTTCATCGGCGAGAGCGGATATGACTTTAAGATAGTATTCGTCGCAGGTATAGGGCGCGTGCGGTGCAAGCATAAAGCTTATTGCAGGCATGTCCTTATATTTGTTTATATCGGAAACAGCTTGTTCAAGGCGCTTTTTTCCTGCTTCAAAAGTGTCTATGCCTCCCTGAAGACCTCTGGAAAGCACAGCTCGCATACCGGCGTCAAGTGCGGCCTTCACCATTATATCGGGGAACATGTGCATATCAAGGTAGCTTGTAGTTCCACTCTGCAGCATTTCCATGAAAGCAAGCTGGATGCTCCAGTAAGCGTCGTCATCCGTAAGTTTATCTTCCATAGGCATGACATTGTCAAAAAGCCACGTCATAAAGCCGAGGTCGTCCGCCCTGTTTCTTAGCGCCGTCATATGAACATGGGTATGTGCGTTAACAAAACCGGGTATAAGCAGTTTGTCTGCAGCGTCTATTGTCTTGTCTGCGGAAAAACCCTGAGGTTCATTGTCTATAGCGATGATCATTCCGTCTTTAATCCAGACGGAACAGTTTTCTTTGCTGCCTTCCGGAAGAACGGCAAAGGCGTTTTTTATAAGAATGTTCAAAGTCGGCCCTCCTGACCAGTAAGGAATATATCGGATAGCTGATTTTATCATCTTAGGGCAAATAATACAATAACCATGCCCAATAATCCTCATTAAAGCCAATACGGGTTTTGACAAAAAAAGCGCACCGGGCAAAGTATACTTATCATATACTTGGCCCGGCGAATAGTATATCCGATTTTTTTGAATAATTTGTCTGCCTTTTGCTCAGCCAATTAAATTTTGTACTTCAGTCAATCGTTTTTGTCTGCCACGTTTCAGACGCCGCAAAGATGAAGCGCAAGCCACGCAACACCTGTAGCGGCGGCTCCCGCAGCAACGAACAGCGGTGCGGGAAGCTTTGATATGAAACGCTTTCCTGTTTTATTTTTACCCCCTACATAAGAATTGGCAACTCGTCGGGCCTCTTTTAGAACCGTTGCGCTGTCCGCGCCTCTGCTGTTCAGAACGTCCTCCCGAATCACAAAGATTGCCTCCTCGAAGTATTTATCAGGCGACTTAACTACGATGACTCTGTGCGAAACACCTTTGATCACATCAAATCCCCCTTGCGTGTCCATTTGTTCCCAGTTTAACCGCGAAAGGGAGCTATTATTCAGTTTCGGCTTCCTTATTTTACCCGTTTTTTTCCGTTTACTTGTGGTGTGTTTTTGAATGTCCATAGGCTAAGACCTCTCGTCGACGCGGACAGCAAGAACGGTCATATCGTCCTCACAGCCAAACTGTCTTACAGCGGCGCGCAAAGTTTCTTTTGCAAGCGTTTTTGTATCTGTGCCATCGCTGTTTGTAAGCATTTCGCGAAGCCATGCATCGTCTTTTTCAACCATAACGCCGTCGCTGGCTATAAGAGCGACATTTCCGGGCTTCAGGCGCATACGTATTATATCAGGCGAGCTGCCTTCCCCGGCACATATGCCGGCTGCAAGACTTTCACAGCGTACGCGGCGTATAGTTTTTCCGTTTTTGACAAAGGACGGTGCCGCTCCGTATTTGTAGAAGCAAGTTTCACCAGTAAACAGGTCGACGCACATTAAATCTATGGTGGAATATCCCCATTCCTCGCCGTTTTTCAGAAGCAGAACCGAATTTAAAATCTTCATTGCAACCGCAGGGTCAACTCCCGCTTTAAGAAAAGCCTCAAGTGTCCGAACGGCGCTAATGCTTTCTCTTGCTGCGTCTTCACCGCTCCCCATTCCGTCGGCGAGTATTACGCAAAGGATTCCCTGATCCGTTTTAAAATATGTTCCTCTGTCGCCACTTACAGGTTCTCCCTTTTTCTTTATTCCCGCTATGCCGACGCTTGCAACGAGAGGCTCAGCTTCTACAACCACAAGACGTCTGTCCGAAATTTCATCGTCGGCAGGGGGGGTGCAAAGCCGGACTCCAAGGACTCCTGAAAGTATTTCAAGATAATTACCCTGACGGAGCAGCGGACCAAGATGCCCGCTTTCGATTATTGCCCGCAGCCTGCCGCGGTTATCCCTGAATACGGAAACGTCCGCCTCAATATCCATAGCCCTAAGAAAACGCTTTAGCCGTCGTTCCGCAAGAGGATCGGCACCCTTGGCACCGCTGAGTTCCTTTGCAACACCGTCAATTATATCGGCAAGTTCTTTATACTGCCCGTAAGCCGCTATACGATTTTCATTTAGACGGCTCCGGAACTGCCTTCTGTACATCAAGCCGCGCAGTTCTGAATTGACTGCGGAAATGAAAGTATAGTGCGAAAGGCATTTGTCGGTGAAGCGCTCGGCAAGGTCTTCCTTGACAAGCCGACCTCTTTTCAGCATAGGTCCCGTAGCATCGTTCATTATGGAAAGCGTGTCCATAAAGTTTTTCTGCCAGCAATCTTCTTTGTTTTTGCAATTGACGCATACCGCGCCTGCCGCTCTGTCAAAAACGGTGGCAATATCGTTGTCGTTTTCAGTACCGGTCAGACTTTTAAAAACCGTACCGTAAAGTTCCCTAAATGCTATGCTTATTTTTTCGGCCCTGTTTGCTGCATACATCCGAAGCCCGGATTCGCCGGTGCCCGGTGCGGGAAGCTGTGCTATTCCGCCCACATATTCAAGGAAACTGTCGGGAAGCAGAGCAAAAATAACCGTTGCAGCAAATACTTCATACATAAGCTCTATGCGCAGAGAGGCACCCCATGTCCACAAAACGGCAACGGTATTTGAAAGAATATAGCTTACAAGGAACATGAGCCTTCCGTGTTTTGAAAATATTCCGCTTATCAGTCCAGCAAAGGCATAAGCCATTGAGAAAAATATCTCGCCGCCTGCCGCCATGTCCATGGCAAGCCCCAAAGAAGTTCCCGCCGCGCATCCCGGAAGCATACCGCCTTTGTATGCCGCTGTCAGAACAATCATAAGGGCAAAAAATCTTCCGCCAGATATAACGTTCATTATTTCAAGGGAGCAAACCGACATCAGCAGGCAGGAACAAAGGACAAGTATGCTGACGGCCTGTCTGCGCTCTGCGGACTCGCTGCCGGTTTTCATAGGGGTGAGTGCGGAAGCAAAGAAATATGTGCTCGCTCCGGCTAAAGTTACTTCGGTAAAGATGCTTACAGCACCGGGGAAGCCGTCAATGAATTCAAATGTATTCAGGAATGATGTTACTCCTGTGATAAGTGAAACGATGCAAGGCATGAACCATGATTTTTTAATCACCTTCGTATCCCTGAAAACAAAGGATACTGTAAACACCAGCGTTGCAGTGGCGACATACTTTATGCCCCAATCGAATCCTCCCAGCAAGAAATATCCCATGCAAGTCCCGATAAGACAGCATATTCCACCCCAGTCCGCACCGGCCTGCCCAACTATTCCGATTCCAAAGGGCGCAAGGTTGGTCATTATCAGAGAGTTTGACATTGCAAAGCCGAGAATAAAATTCAAAATGTATCCGGCGGCCTGCTTAAACTGAGGTTTATCGCGGATTTGCATCAGCCCTACTATCACAGCCCCCCTTTTACCCACTTTTTGTTTAACTGCCATAGGCATACCTCCATTCTCAAGTGTTAACATAATTATATTTATGTCTACCTAAAAATGCGGTCGCTATGTGCTGCGGAAAAGTGATTTATTTGCAGAGGAAATGGATGGAAATAGCAATAAATTTTTGCGGCCCGAAACTTTTTGTTCCGGAGCCGCAAAAATCATGGCTGAGAAATTTGTTTTCGGCTACAAGCTGAAAAGTCTTTAAGAACCCAAGTTATTTTGAAACATAGCTTTTAAGATCGCAGGCAGAGGTGATTTTTTCACTTTCAACGAGATGTTCTCCAAGTTTATAGACATCTCCGGCGCCGACGGTCAATATAATATCGCCGGGGGAGGCGGTGGCTTTAAGACTTTTTTCAAGCTCTTCAAATGAGCCAAGATAAACCGCGCCGGGAATCTTCTCGGCAAGGTCTGCCGATGATACTCCGAGAGTATTGCTCTCGCGCGCGGCATATATATCGGCAAGATAGGTAAGGTCGGGACGGCTGAGCTGGGCAACAAAATCGTCAAAGAGAGCCTTTGTCCGCGAATATGTGTGCGGCTGGAATACGACAATAGTGCGGTTATACCCCAGAGGCTCCACAGCGTCGAGCAGGGCTTTCAGTTCGCCCGGGTGGTGCGCATAATCGTCATAGACATCTGCGCCGTTGAATTTTCCTTTAAATTCAAACCGGCGCCCCGCTCCGGTAAATCCTGCGAGTCCATAGCTGACTGAGGTTGAGTCTATCCCCAGACATATAGCGGCGGCGGTTGCGGCAAGGGCGTTTTTAACATTGTGCAGACCGGGGACACGAAGGCTTACATGGGTAAACAGTGCGCCTTTGTGCATGATGTCAAACTCTGTCAGCGCTCCTTTTCTCTCTATGTTTTCCGCATAAACATCCGCGTTGTCAGACAATCCGAAAGTGACTATTTCGCGGTTTAGCGATTTCAGTGCATCCATTGTGTTCTCATCGTCTGCATTTGCAACTATATAGCCGTATTCCGGAACTTGAGAAGCGAATTTCCTGAAAGAGGCCTTAACGTCTTCAAGGTCTTTGAAAAAATCAAGATGGTCGGCTTCAATATTTAAGATGACCGCAATAGTCGGTGTGAACGAGTGGAAAGAATTATAATATTCACAGGATTCCATAACTATGGTATCTCCTTTGCCGACCCTGTGTCCCGCCTGAAGTAGGGGGAGGGTCCCGCCTATCATGACGGTAGGGTCGCGCTGAGCTGCCATAAGTATGTGGGTTGACATGGAGGTGGTTGTTGTTTTACCGTGAGTTCCCGATATGCACAGGGCGTTTTTGTAATCGCGCATGATCGCGCCCCATGCCTGCGTACGTTCAAAAACCGGCAGACCGCGCATTTTTGCGGCCATAATTTCGGGGTTGTCGTCGTGTACGGCGGCGGTGCGCACAATAAAGCTTACGTCCTCGTCGATATTTTCGGGGCTGTGCCCTATATTAACTTTTATTCCGAGAGAGCGTAGATGTTCTGTCTTCTCACTTTCGTTCATATCGGAACCGCAGATTTCAAGTCCCATATCTTTGAGCACTTCCGCAAGGGGAGACATTGAAACTCCGCCTATGCCGATAAGATGCCCTTTTATCCCGGGAACCAAATATTTTTCAAAACCTGTCATATAATGCTGATCCTTTCGATAAGCACCGCAAAGAAGCATCTTTGCTGAGTCTGACGGCTGCGCCGATAACCTCAAAGCAGTTTTTAAATGAGGCTAATATGTATATTTCAGCTCTCATTTCTGTGTTGTTCAGTAACTAAATCGGTATTATAATACAACAAAGGCGTCAATACAAGAAAAAACATCACCGATAATTATATCCGTTTTTATATAAAATGAAACATAAATCTGCCAAAGGAGCAAGATAAATTGAATTGCATCACCCCTCCGAAATATGTAATAAGCATACTGAAGCGCCTTGAGAGTCACGGCTATTCGGCTTATATGGGCGGCGGATGCGTGCGGGACATCATAATGAACCACCGACCAAACGACTGGGATATCTGTACATCAGCCCTTCCCGAAGAAGTTATGGCGCTTTTTCCCCATTCCCGCCCGACCGGACTGAAGCATGGCACTGTAACAGTCATTGAAAAAGGCTCGGCTGTCGAAGTTACAACGTTTAGGGCTGAGGGCGAATACCGTGACCACCGCCGCCCTGAAAGTGTACGCTTTATAGCTGATTTAATGGGAGATCTTGAGCGACGGGATTTTACAGTCAACGCTATTGCCCTTCCGCTTTCGGGGGTTTTGTTCGACCCTTTCAACGGAAGAAGCGATATAGAAAAAAAGCTTATACGGTGCGTTGGCGACCCTTGCAGGCGGTTTGAAGAAGATGCTTTGCGGATGTTCCGGGCTTTCCGCTTTTCCGCGGTACTTGGGTTTGCCATAGAGAGCGAGACTCTCAGCGCCATCAAGGAAAAATCGCATCTTGCCGGAATGCTTGCGAAAGAGAGGATTTGTAGTGAAATAGAAAAAATTCTTCTTTCGGACTGCCCGGACACATTGTCGGATGTTATAGAAAACGGGCTGCTTGACGGGATAGTTCTCAGAAACGGAACAGTGGACCTTACCACTTTGAAGAGACTTCCCGTAAACCGTGCCCAGCGCTGGGCCGGACTGTGCGTGCTGCTTCTCCGAAACGGCATGATAGAAGATGCGGAAGAATTTTTGCTTTCGCTCAGGCTTGATTCGGCTACGGTACACAACAGCTCTGCCGGGTGCAGACTTGCTGCAGAGGGCATACCGCGTGACAAGGCAAGCTTCAAAAAACTGCTTTCCAGAAACGGAACGGATATAGGAAGGTGCGCTGCTGCCGCCGCCGAATCCCTGTACGGTGCAGGCTATATCAGACTACTGCGATCCATAATGAAAAGCGGAGAATGCTATTCGCTGAAAAGGCTCGCGGTTTCGGGCGACGATCTTCTGGAACTTGGATTCCGGGGGGAGAAGCTCGGGAAGGAGCTTTATATTCTTTTGGATCATGTTATAAATTTCCCGGAAGACAACAAAAAGGAGCTGCTCCTTGACATAGCGCGGAATGACAAAACTTTCTGAACGAGATATTTGCATATGCAAGACCGGACGTTTCATGGGAAAGACTGCATATATTCCGCACTATCCATAATATGATGGAACGATGAATTTTGTGAATGATGATGACAAAAAGTCCTGTTTCAGCGATCCTTTGAAAGTTTTTTTTCGCAGTCCCGACAGTATCCGTACATTTCCACTTTGTGCCCGAGAACATGAAACTCGTCATCCGAAAGCTTCGGAACAAATTTCTCCATAGGACAGTTTATCATTTCTATAACCTTGCGGCAGTTTAAGCAAACGGCATAATGCCTGTGCGTACTGCGGTTAAGTTCATAGAGTGCAGTATTGCTTCCCGTAACCGTTGTTTTGATGGCAAGCCCTTCGTTTACGAACAGTTCGAGAATACGGTACACGGTTGAGAGCCAAAGTGATGAATCCGATCCGTCAATCTGCCTGAATATATCCATGGCACTGAGCGGATAAGGTGCATTTTCAAGAACGGAGTACACGCAAAGGCGCTGCTTGGTTTTCTTCATGCCGTCGGGCCACGGCGGCCTATAATCGTTCATCGGACTCACCTCTATGTAAGTACCCGCAAATGCGGGAAATTAAGAACAAGCGCCGGATTTTGCGCGGTGTGACAGCTTTTTTGCCAGCATGACGGCGGCAAGTACGGCAACAGACATCAGCGCGGTAAATCCTCCGGGAGCAACGTTGAGATAATAGGATATGAAAAGTCCGGATAAAATGTCGATCATGCTGAATAAGACGGACAGCATAAGAGTTTGCTTAAAGCCTTTTTCAAACTGAAGCGCGGTTGCAACAGGCAGAGCTATCATGGAGCTTAAAACCAGCACCCCGACAATTCTTATGGATACTGATATCGCCGAGGCTACAAGGATGGAGAAGATATAATTTATAAGCTCAACCCTAACTCCGGCTACCCGGGCCGCATCTTCATCATAAGCAATATAAAGCAGCCTGTGATAAAGCAGTATAAGAGCGATTACGGAAATAACGCTGAGGATTATCACCATTGCCATATCAAATTGTGTTACGGTCAGTATACTTCCGAACATAAAGGAATCGGCGTTTGCATGCAGTTTACCAGAGCTTATGATTGTTATTGCAATTCCTACGCTGAGCGCAAGAACTATGGATAGTATCAGGTCTGTATGCTTTTTAAAGTACTTGCGCAGATATTCTATTAGGGCGCCGCATACAGATGTGAATATGAAAGCGCTGAGAACAGGGTTCTGCCCGCACATAAGACCCAGCGTTACCCCTGCAAGAGATGCGTGGGAAAGAGTGTCGCCTATCATTGAATACCGCCTCAGGACAAGAAAAATTCCTATACAGGGGCAAAGAAGTGAAATAAAAAACGAAACCACGAAAGCGTTCTGCATAAAATCGTAACTAAGCATGGCGGCTGTGCTTCCTTTCGGGATTCAGATATTCTTCGGTATACTGCTCCGGAGTGCAGATGTGCCCTCGGCTGTTGGCAAGATGATATATCAAAGTTGAATTTGAAATAGCGGCGTCAAGATTGTGTTCTACGGATACAACGGTAATTCCACGCTCCGTATTGAGGCGTTTTATCAGCGAATATATATCCTTTTGACTTTCCGCATCGACTCCGGTGGAAGGTTCGTCGAGAATGAGAAGATCCGGCCATCCTATGAGAGAACGGGCTATGAGGGCTTTCTGATATTGTCCGCCGGACAGATTTCCGACGAGCAACGAGGAAAGGCCGGATAAGCCCGCGATTTTCAGGCTTTCCTCAACAACGGATTTGTCTTTGATTTTAAGCAACTTTCTGTAAGAATCAAGCATTTCATAAACAGTTATCGGAAAACCAAGATTTACGTTTTCCGATTTCTGAGGGACATAGCCGATCCTTTTTGATTGTGTGGAGATGTCTCCACGCGTCGGCTTGAGAAAGCGGAGAATAAGCTTCATCAGTGTGCTTTTTCCGCTGCCGTTTTCACCTACTACGGATACATACTCGCCGTTTTTAATTTCAAAATTTATATTTTCCAGCACATACGGTGCATTTCCGGTATAGGAAAAGAACAGGTTTTCAGCCTTTATCATGTTAAGCCACCTTTTTATCTGACAGGTTAAAATATAAGCTGTTTTTTGCTTGACAAAATTAGCCACAACGGGCTATCATCTATTATAAACGCAAATGCGAATTATTTGCAATAAAAAAGGAGGGGCAAAATGTGAAAAAATGGACTGCTTTGGCGGTTTGCATTTGTATCATATGCAGCTTGGCGGCCTGCGGAGGGTACGGCGCCGGCAATACGGACAGCGGCAAACTTAAAATATCAGTATCGTTTAATGCAATGAAAGAGTTCGCACAGGCGGTGGGCGGTGACAAGGTTGAGGTTTCAGTAATTATTCCGGACGGCACCGAACCGCATGATTTTGAACCAAAAGCGAGGGATTTGGCCGGACTTGGAGAGGCAAAGGTATTTATATACAATGGTCTGGGTATGGAGCCATGGGCAAAAGAGGCTGTTTCCGCGGCAGGAAACGATGAGCTGATTACGGTTGATGCCTCGACAGGAGTTGAAAAGATAAAGAATACGGATTCAGAAGCAGTAAGAGAACACGGACAGTATGATCCACATATATGGCTTAGCTTGAAATGCGCTCAGAAGGAAGTTTCAAATATAAAAAATGCAATTGTTATGGCAGATCCATCCAATAAAGACTATTACGAGAGAAACTGCAGCGAGTACATCTCAAAGCTGGAGTCCCTTTACAGCGAGTACAGCGAAAAATTTTCCGCCCTGAACAAAAAGAGCTTTGTTACGGGACATGCTGCATTCGCTTATTTATGCAGGGATTTCGGCCTGATTCAAAACAGCGTTGAAGATACCTTTGCGGAAGGGGAACCAAGCGCCTCGCAGCTTGCGGAGCTTGTGGAGTACTGCAGGAACAATGATGTAACTGCGGTTTTTGCGGAAGAAATGGCAAGCCCCGAGATTTCGGAGACGCTTGCGAAAGAAGTAGGCGCAAAAGTTGAAACCGTTTATACCATAGAAAGTTCGGAAGACGGAAGGACATACCTTGAACGTATGGAAGAAAACCTTAGAAGAATATATGAAAGCCTGTCCCAATGAGCGGTGAAAACCCGCTTGATCTAAATGGCGACCCGTTTGCCTGATGGCACTATGCCTATGGCAAATGGGTCGCTTTTTCGCGGCTGAGGTGAAAAAGACCAAATGTTGAGGCGATATCCTACAGCCCTATGCTTTTGGCAAGAATTGTTCATTGTGTATACCATAGGTGCAAAATATAATGTTTATATAGGAAGGAATGTCGGCTTTTGCCGAAAGCAGGGAAAAATTCGGACAATTTGCGGTAAGGAGTGGTATCATGTCTGTTCTCAAAAAGAAAGGAGTGCTTCTGGCACTCGTATCCGCGATTTTAATAATGAGCGCGGCAGCTGCACCGCCAAAATCGGCGGGGACAAAAACATCGGGAGTTTCAATCCAAACAAGCCAGACAACCAGCGTAGGAACCGTAACAGCTGACACGCTTAATGTCCGGAAATCGGCAAGTAGCAATGCAAAAATAATTGGAACGCTGACAAAAGGCTCGAACGTGTACATAATAACCGATTTAAACGGATGGTATAACATAACTTACAACAGCACGACAGGGTGGGTCTACGGGGCATATGTTACGAATGTGCGTCCAATTGGTCCGACGCCGGTCCCCAGTCCGACGCCGGTACCCAGTCCGACGCCGGTACCCAGCCCGACGCCGGTACCCAGTCCGACGCCGGTACCCAGCCCGACGCCGGTACCCAGTCCGACGCCGGTGCCCAGCCCGACGCCGGCACCCAGCCCGACGCCAGCGCCGAGCCCGACGCCAGCGCCGAGCCCAACGCCGAATCTGCCGCAGAAAATTCTTGCCGGATATTATACGTCGTGGTCGGCATACAGCGGATTTGCACCGGACAAGATAAACGCTTCTATGCTTAACTTTATACATTATGCTTTTGCCGGAATAGGCGCCGATTATAAGATCTCATTAACCGACTCGGCTGTCGATTATGATAATTTTGCAAAGCTTGCCGCTTTGAAAAAGAACTATCCAAATATAAAGACGCTTATTTCGGTAGGCGGATGGGGAGGATCGTCAGGATTTTCCGATATGGCGCTGACGGATGCGGGAAGAAGAACCTTCGCTAAAAGCTGCGTCGATTTTATAAAGCGGTACGGATTTGACGGCGTTGACATAGACTGGGAATATCCTGTCAGCGGAGGAACTGCAGTAGGAAGACCTGAAGACAAAACAAATTTCACTTTGCTTATGCAGGCGCTGAGAGAGGCGCTCGACGCACAGGGTATGGCTGATGGAAGGTACTATTATCTTACGTTTGCGGGCGGTGCTTCGGGAGGCTATATAAACAATGTGCAGCTAAGCCAATTGGCAAAATATGCGGATTATGCCGTTGATATGACATATGACCTCCACGGGCCGTGGGATACATATGCGGACTTGAATACTCCGCTTTATACGCCGGAGGAATATTCTCCGCAATATAAAATAAGTGTAAATTCGTCTGTAAGGTCATGGATAAGCGCAGGATTTCCGGCGGACAAGCTCGTGATGGGAATTGCTTTCTACGGGTATGTTTACAACGGTGTTTCGCAGACTAACAACGGACTCTATCAGAAATTTACAAGCGCAAAATCCGCCGGCTATGACTCCATAGTTTCTGCTTATCTGAGCAATCCTTTGTATGAAAGGTTTTTCCATTCAACCGGACAAGTACCGTATCTTTACGGTGCGGGACAGTTTATAAGCTATGACAACGCCGAATCCATAGCCGCAAAGATGCGTTATGCGGCGGCAAACGGACTTAGAGGTGCTTCAGCATGGGAACTGAGTTATGACAGGACATCGGTACTGCTCGGTTCTGCCTACAGAAATTTAGGCATTGGCTGAAAAATTACTGAAAAAGTGGTAGGGCACATCTCCAGAATCCATCTCATATGATGATACAGACATTAGAAAGGAGCTAATTGCAATGTATGGAAGGTGTGCCTATCCGGCGTATAATGGTGGGGATATTCTCCCCAAAGACTACGGGCCGGAGCCGTTCGTGGTGGATATTAGCCGAGCCGCAAGGCAGAACAGTTTTTTCCGCACTACACTTTGGACAGGAAAGCATTTGCAACTTACCTTGATGAGCATAAATGTCGGAGAGGATATAGGCTTGGAAAATCACCCCAATCTTGACCAATTTATAAGAATTGAGCAGGGGCGAGGGCTTGTGCTGATGGGTGACAGAAAAGACAATCTATACTTTAGAAGAAATGTTTCCGGAGGCTATGCGGTAATAATTCCCGCAGGAACATGGCATAACATCATAAATACGGGAGGAAGGCCGCTGAAGTTGTATTCGATATATGCCCCTCCGCAGCATCCTAAAGGAACGGTTCATAAAACAAAAGCGGACGCGGAAGCGACCGAACATTGAGCAAAAAAACCGCAAAGCATTGGAAACCGATGCTTTGCGGGCTTTAAATTTTAAGAGGAACGGAGTTTGCTCAAGATAATGTCAGTAAATTATCTCAGCATTCCGCTCTCCGCCATGGAAATATAATCATCACCGGCGACAATGATGTGGTCTGCGAGCGTTATGCCCATAGACTCCAGAGCCATTTTTATCCGCCTTGTCGTAATCTCATCTTCTTTTGAGGGAAGAGCTATTCCGCTTGTGTGGTTGTGCGAAATGATTATGCTGGACGCGTTTTTAGCAAGAGCAAGTTCGGCAATTTTCCTGACACTGATTTCAGCGGTGTTGACATCTCCCCGGAAAAGCTCTTTGCAGCAAATGACTCTTCGCTTGGAGTCCAGACAGACAACATAAACGACCTCGTCACGTTCAAACATATATCGTGAAGCAAGGTAATCTCCCGCTTTAGACGTGGAGTCAAGAATATTGTCAAATCTGTTTTTGTTGATCGAATATCTGCGGCAGACCTCCGGTATCAGCTTAAGAAGAACGGCCGAGTTTTTTCCTATGCCGTTTACCTTCATAAGCTCTTCGGCAGGCGCCTCAAAAACTGCATCAAGACTTCCAAAATAGTCAATTAGCTCGTGCGCGATCGGATTTGTATCTTTCCTTGGCATTGCAAAAAACAAAAGAAGTTCAAGAACATTGTGGTCGTCAAATGCGTCAAGTCCTTGTTCCAGAAGCCTTTGTTTCATTCTTTCTCTATGTCCTTCGTGGACGCTCATTATCCAGCCCCCGCTTTTTACCCTGATTGGAATACTATGGCAAATTATATCACCAATTTCAAGATTGCGCAAAACTATATTTCATGTTACAATCTTTAGCATAGATTCTTCCATTGACAGGCATAGAAAAACTTATAAGGGCGGGGAAAGCCCGCCGACACATGGAGGCACATGTGAAAAGACTTCTTCCTTATGCAAAAGACTTTATAAAAAAAGCTGATATGCTGCTGCTTTCACTCTGCGTGATAAGCTCTATATTCGGCATAGTTGTTATTTCAAGCGCGGTCGCGTCATTCCATACTCCGCGCTATCTTATAGTACAGATTTCTTCGCTGATTATAGGCATTGCACTTTTTGTACTGTTTTCAGTCTTGGATATTGACGTTTTTGCTGACAGATGGGCGTTGCTTGTCATTTTTGAGATAGTTCTGATACTTTTGCTTCTGACGCCGCTCGGCTTTGCGGATAATACGGGAAACCGCGCATGGCTTCGCTTTGGCTTCGTCGGAGTCCAGCCTTCTGAAGTAAATAAAATACCTTTTATTATAGTTCTGGCAAAGCAGATAAGCTACCTAAAAAACTATAAAAGTCTGAATTCGGTTATTTCCGTAGGGCAGCTTGCTTTGCATTGCCTGTTTATAGTCGGTCTGATTGTCGCTATTTCCAAAGATATGGGCAGTGCGCTTGTCTATCTGTTTATCTTTATTACAATGATATTTGCCGCGGGCCTGAAATTATATTGGTTTGTTATAGGACTTGCAGGAGCGGCGGCTGTTACTCCGTTTTTTTGGACGCATGTTTTGAACCAGAGATACCGTGACCGTATACTTGCCCCATATGATCCTACGATTGACCCTCAGGGCTATGATATAAGATGGCAGTCCAATCAAAGTAAAATCGCTCTTGCGAGCGGGCAGCTTACCGGAACAGGGCTGTATAACGGAAGACAGACGCAATCCGAACTGCTTCCCGAAAAGCAGACGGACTTTATCTTTTCCGTTATCGGAGAAGAACTTGGTATGGTTGCCTGCATAATTGTTTTTCTTCTTCTTCTTTCCATTATTTTCAGGTGTATTTATATCGGTGTAAAGTCCCATAACACTATGGGTATGCTTGTATGTTTTGGAGTTGCTGCATGGATAATTTTCCAGACTTTTGAGAATATAGGCATGTGTATAGGAATTGCGCCCGTTATCGGAATAACACTACCGTTTTTTAGTTATGGAGGCTCATCGCTGTTTTCCATGTTTGCCGCGGTAGGACTGGTGTCAGGCATAAAGTATCGACCGAAGCCTGAAAGATTCAGAAGCCTCAAATAGCAAAATTTACTTTAAAATACTGCGATCAGCGCCTTCTATACATTTATGAAGCGCACCCATTTTCGGTTTTTCGCCGAAATGGGTGCGTTTGTGTTTCTGTAAGTTTAAGCTGGCAATATTACCTGCTGTTTTTCAAGTATTCCGCCGAAAGCTCGGTGTAAGCGGCAGCATTCAGAGAATTCATAGAGCGGTTATAGTCTTCGGAAACTTTTACGACTTTTGCAGGAATGCCTACCGCAACAGCTCCAGCCGGAATTATCATTTTTTCCGTACATACGGCACCTGCCCCAACTATGGCGTTTTCACCGATTTGAGCACCGTTCATAACAATAGCGCCCATGCCGATTAGAGCGTTATCACCTATTGTACAGCCATGGACAATCGCACCGTGGCCAATTGTTACATTGTTTCCGATTTTTATTGGGTAGCCCGTATCACAGTGCAAAACGGCATTATCCTGTATGTTCGTTTCGCTGCCTATTACAATGCGATCCTCGTCTCCGCGGATGACTGCGCCAAACCAAATGGAGCTTTTGCTGCCAACCGTTACGTCACCGATTACAGAGGCGTTGTCCGCGACAAAACAATCTTTCTCAATTTCTGGAAGTTTACCTTTATAGCTTTCGATCATAATGGTACCTCTTTTAAAAATTTTATTTCATTCCCAAAAAGAATAAACTAAATAACGGAAATATACAAGAGAAAAACAAAATGGGAAAACGAGGAGATAATTCATGTTTCAATATCTTTTTTCTTTGCGGCAAGTTTGGCAAGGTCGGGAAATCTTTCAATTATCCGCATATAGTTTCCATTTCTGTGAGGAAAATCGCAGGCACTGCAGTCCTTAATTCCGTTATCTGTATACATGAAGTGTCCTCCGCAGGCTTCCCCGAGCGTATAGAGCGGGCAAAAACAGAAAAGACAATTAAACTCGTCTTCAGGAATACCTTTATGGCAGGGGAAAGCCTTGCAAGCTCGGTTGGTAAAGCAAATAGAATTTTCCATATGCTTTCGGATTTGTTCCTTTCAGATTTTATAGTTGAAGCGGTCCTAAATAAAGCCCAATTCATGGATATCTTATCCGCTTATGCAGATAAGATATGAAAATTTAAACTTTTTTGTTTAATCATTTTAAGTATAAATATATTTTAACAAAAATCCTACTTCGATTCAATTCTTAATGATGTGCAATCAATGGCATTTTTGAGGTTTTAGCGATTTTATTATCCGTATTATCAATTTTCTCACAACTTTTTACTGTTAAAATTTTTGAAGTCACAAATCAGCGACGGGTACTTCTTCAAGTCAGTAACATAACATCGAATGGTCTTGACAATAACACTCATGAACGAACAAATTGCCAGTATAAGTTATTTATACTGGCAATTATGTTCAAATGCAGAAAATAAGCATCAGTATAGCTGATTAAAAAAAGTCTAATAAATCTGTACGGAAACATTTGTCAATTTCATTACAGGCTGTTTTAGGTATACCTGCACGGTATATTTGCCCATGTTAAACAGAAAAACTCCTTCCAAATCATCATAATTTAGATATTCCTAATAACCGTCATCGCCAGACAATACGGAGCGGTAAGGTTCCACAAGGTCCTCGAAATCCTCTAATTCGAAATATTGGTGGTATAGATCCGAAATAACAGTCCGGTGGCAGAAGGAATGGTGTTGAATCCATCGTCAGCAGAGAAATTTACTGTGGGAATCAGCCTTTCCGAATACCAGGCCGGGGTGTTTTGATTTGAAATCATGGCGTTCATTTCCTTGGCTGCATCCATCAGTTTTTGTAAATCCTCAGGGTTATTGGGGTCAAGATTTTTCAGGCCTGAATAGTCGGGAAGAGAAGCTTCTGCATTGCTCTTCTGACGGTACAGATAGGAGAGCATTTTCCTTGTCTTTGCGGCTTCGTTCTGAAGAGTACTGTATTCAGATGTGGAAGGCAGACTTCCGCAAAAACATACCACTTTACCGGTAGCTTCCAGAACAACTTGATCCCCGTCCAGCAGCAGAATATAGGTTCCGCCTGCAGTTTGCAGGACGCTCATAGAGGCAAAGCAATCTTTAAGCTGGCCACCTGCATCTTTATACGCAGCAGTATCAAACGGCTTAAAAGAAAATGTTACTGCCTCGTTGACGGTACTTAAAACACTCCCGTTTCCTTGAATAGAAAACTGACCCGAATATGTTCCCGCTTTAGGAAAGGCCAGAAGAATGGCTGTATATTCCCCACCGTTAGCTCTACCCGAAAAGGAGCTGGACAAAATACTGTTAACGTAAATAAGGTTTTCAGGCTCGAAAGGTTTACACACGGGAGATTCCACAGACTCCAAGGTGATCTCAGCGCTGAAAACAAACTGTGCGCGATCATGCAGCTTTATTTCCGTTAAGCGTCAGAAGTAGCGGCAGATTTTCCTGACGCTGGGTCGCATGCTTATTAATCGTCACGTCAAACGATGCTTCGGATATCATGGGTTCCATACTGCTGTTGTAGCTCAGACATCCTGTCAGTGTAACGCTTCCTTCCTTGCCGACTTCAGCGCGGATAAGTCCGGTACGATATACATATTCCTGCGCTGAGCCGTCTGCTCCATCCTGCAGAATTTCCACACTGCGACGCAAGATGCCGCAACCCTCGAAAACATTGGGCTCCGTTTAGTAAAGGACAAGGTCCAAATCGCTCGTCCCGGAAGCCTTTGAAACACCTCCGCCAAGTCCATTGAGGTATTCACACTGCGGGTCATCTATGGTATCGTGAAACACGATTTTAGGGTTACCGGATTTAACTGATGTAGAAGCCTTTGCAGTTGGAATGCCTGCAGCTGTGGATTCATCTTTTCCACAGGCTTAATAGCGGCACTATCAAAAATATATATTTTTTCAAGCTCAATTAACCCCTTAACGAGTTTTGCTAATCAATTCATGTTTTCGTATGTCCTAACTGTCATAAGGATAGCCGCCTCGCGTGTTGCCATACCATAGCCGGCAGCGGTCTGGGCCGGTGTTGTCGCTTTCGGCATAAAATTACCGGCAGCGTCACCTTTGATGATGCCAAGCTTTGACATATACTTAGTTGCATCGACCGCATAGGAGGAAATGTCCTTCTGGTCGGGGAAATCCTTGATGCCAGCCACGCTGTAATCTGCACTCGGTACGATGGTCTTAATTGCCCGGAAGAGCATAGCAGCACATTGCTCACGATTTATCAGAGTTTTTGGGGAGAAGGTGGTGGCAGATGTCCCAGTGGTGATACCCAATGCATATGCTTTAAGTACCTGGCTGTTTGTTGTATCGGTAAATGGATTCGGTGAGGTTGGTGTTGCGGTGACCTTTGTCACTGTTTCATAGAGAAGTACGGCAAGCTCACAGAACTCCTCTCGGTTAATGGGTTTTGTCATATCTGCGCCCTTCAGGATATCGGGGATAAGGCCCAGCTCCTTCGCTTTTTTCAGCTCAGGCTCAGCCCAAGTGCTTGCATCGGAATAAAAGCTGCCAGAGCCGATTGTAACCACATTGGAAATAGGGGAATAAATCGGCTGAATATCAGGTCAGCCCTCGTAGTAATCGTAATAGACACGAAGCTTGTAGGAATACATATGGCTTTTAATATCGATGGAGTCTATACTGCCCTCGTCTATAGGATCGAATGTGATTGCAAAGTTACCTGCGCTGACAGGTGCTTCACCGTCCTCCCCGCCGGTATAAACGTTGATGTAACCGCCTCCGCCAAATTCGCTCCAATCACCGTTATCAACCTTTAAAGAATAGTCCCAGTAGACAGAGCCGCCGCCGGGAGCTTCGCTGTCCAGATTGAGAACGCTCTGAGGGAAATATACC
>JAAYWX010000152.1 GCA_012516225.1 Clostridiales bacterium | reverse complement strand
TCGCCGATAAGAACATAGTCTATATATCCCAAAAAGGAACGTTTGTTTGTTTTAGCTCTGATATTCCTCTGCGCCTCAAATGCGGTGTGGCCGGAACCTGAAATAGTCTTTACAATAACATTTCCCGCTGTTTCCGATGTTGACCTGTCAAGCTTGCTTATAAAGGTGACTTCGATTTTAGAGCAGTCCTCTTTGCATTTATCAAAACCTATCACTTGTACAGTATCTACATTCTCTATTTCATGTCCTTTGGGAAAAAACTTTTTGTTCACCGCCAACATTATCACTATAATTGCTAAGAACATTAACAAAGTTTTTTTAGACATTAAATCACCTTTGTCTTACCGTATCTTCGGGACTTATATTTTCCGGTCGTTTTTTCATTTTTCCCCAAGGCGCAGAAATCAGCGTGTCATTCATCATTCCATTGCCGTCCATTGATACAAACGGGGATAAATACGGCACCCCAAAAACTTCCAAGTTGCATAGATGATACAGTGTAACCGCCATGCCAATGCTGACTCCGTACAGTCCGCTTGTTACAGCACATGCTACAAGTATAAGTCTCAGCACCCTTATCGTGTTTGAAAAGTCTTGAGAAGGAATTATAAAACCTGTTATTCCGGAAGCAGCTATTATAATGACTACACCCGGAGACAAGATTTTTGCGGTAATTGCCGCCTCACCAACTACAAGCGCTCCAACTATAGAAACCGCCTGTCCTATTGACTTTGGCAGTCTAAGCCCCGCTTCAAGCAACACTTCAAATGCCAGAAGCATGAGGATTACCTCAAAATATGACGGGAAAGGAACACCTTCCTTGCTTTGTATTATCGCTGTTGCAAGTTTGGTCGGAATCATCTCATGGTGAAACGTCGTAACAGACACATAGAAAGCCGGAAGCAGAAGAGATATAAGTCCCGAAGTATATCTTAATATTCTAAAGGATGAACTTAAAATATAACTCTTTGTATAGTCTTCCGGCGTCTGCATAAGAGAATTGAGGTCAACCGGCAGAAACAAGGCCGTTGGGAAGCCGTCTATAAGCACTCCGACACGCCCTTCAAGAATGCCTGCGCAGAATTTATCAGGTTTTTCGGTATACAAAATCTGCGGGAATATTGAGATTTTATTGTCAATCAGATAGTTCTCAATAACCCCCATGGAATAGATTCCGTCTATGTCTATCTGGTTAAGCCTTTTTTTCACTTCCTCAACTATGCTCTTGTTGGCTACACCCTCAATATAAACAACCGAAACGGCCGTATGGGTTCTGCGTCCCAGTTCAAGCTGTTCTATCACGAGGTCGCTTGTCGCCAGTCTTCGCCTTATCAGTGCCGTATTTACCCTGATCACCTCAATAAAGGCTTCCTTGGAGCCTTTAAGCACGTTCTCATTGGTTGGCTCAGATATGGCGCGCTTTTCAAATCCTTTTATATCAAAAGTAACCGCTTTTTCTTCTTTTTCGAACACAAGCACCACCGAGCCGCCGAAAAGATCTGTATAGCAATCAGACAGCTTCTCGCGCAGTCTTCTCTGACAGTGGTATACCGTTCCGGACATAACAAGATCCATAACATCCTTCTCAGTCAGTGCCCCTTTAAGCAGCGTTTCCTGGATCAGCGGCTTGAGTATAAAATCGTCCACCATCTGCGCATCCACCATTCCGTCCACAAAAACAACCGGGAATTTTCTTTCCGTATCTACTATGGCGCAGTCAAAAACTATGTCAGGGCTTAGCTGAAGTTTCTCCCTCATTGTATCGACTTTTATTTTATCTTTTTCCTGCTCATCGCTATCATCGTCATCAATAAATATATCTTTATCTTTTTCTTCTTCGGCTTCGTTCCGTTTTTTACTTATAAGCTCTTTGAACACTAAAAACACCTTCTGCCTGCTGAAACTGAATAACATCTGTTTTATTATTTATTGTTATTACGGCAATATACCTTTCTTTGATTTGGCATTTTTCTTATAGCTTTCAAACGTTCATTAGTCATCCTCCTAATAATAAAGAGCCGGCAGGTACTGAGCATTCAGTACCTGCCGGCTTTTATAAAAAGAAGTGCTGTTTTTATATGGAATTTCAGTTTCATCTCCCGTGTTGCCTGACGGACGAACTTTTACCGTCAGCTCGTTGCCGCACCCCACAGTGCGAGGATAGAGCGCATATATCCCGCAACATCCATGGAATATACGCTGTTTAAGTACTTGTCCGAAATCACTTCGTCCGGAGAACCTTTTGCTACTATCCTGCCGCAGTCAAGAAGCAGCGCGTCTGTTCCATATCGCTTTGCAAGACTCAAGTCATGCACAACGGATATGACCGCGCGTTCTCCTGCTTTTATCCACTCTTCTATAAGTTCAAAAATCTGCTTTTGGTATATAAGGTCAAGATTGTTTGTCGGCTCGTCCAGAACGATTACTTTCGGCTCCTGAGCAAAAAGCTGCGCCAGAAACGTACGCTGGAGTTCCCCTCCCGAAAGTGTCAGAACTGAGCGATCTTCAAGTCCTTCAAGCCCCGTCATGCGGATTGCTTCTTCAATCTTCTCACTGTCGCATAAGGAAGAAGCAAATACATTTTTGGAATAGGCATATCTCCCGAGCGCAACCACCTCGCGTACAGTAAAAGAATATGCCACCTGATGGCTTTGAACCAAAAAGCCCATTTTTTTTGCAAGCTCCGAAGCTTTCAATCTTGCAATATCCGTACCTTCAAACAGTATCTCTCCGGTATATGGGCAGCCGCGCGAAAGGGCTTTTACTATGGTGCTTTTCCCCGCGCCGTTCGGTCCGGCTATCATAAGCCAGCGTCACTCTTTCAGGGCAAAACTTATATCGTCCAGTATCCTTTTTTTGCCGTATTCTACGGAAACACCCTTTATATTAAGCATTTCATTGTAC
>JAAYWX010000151.1 GCA_012516225.1 Clostridiales bacterium | reverse complement strand
TATGTCGCTGGTGTACTTATTCAGGATTTTCTGCGATATCAGTCCATGTTTTGTCCATCGTTTGTCATAGCTGCTTTTAAGCAGCATATTTTCCGCCAGCGTCATATCCATTATCATGCCGTCACGGTAACGGTCTACCGGAACATAGCCTATACCCGCATCTATGCGCTGGCGAACGGTATAATCCTTAATGCTATTGCCGCAGTAGACAATATCTCCCTGTGTAATTTTCCTCGATCCGCTGATTACCTCGCAGACAGCGTCCTGTCCGTTGCCGCTGACACCGGCAATCCCAAGAACTTCACCTGCGTGCAGTTCAAACGATATATCTTCCAGCAACGGAAGCGCACCTTTTTTCATAACCGAAACGTGGGAAAGCTCCAGTATAGTTTCAACATTTGAAAAATCCTTGCTGCCCGCTTGAGCTGATGGGATGATTTCCTTGCCGATCATCAGCTTTGCCAGTTCTCGTTCGTTTGTTTCGATCTTACGGACATTACCCGCAACTATTCCGTCACGCATGACTACTATGCGGTCGGCCACGTCCATGACTTCCTTAAGCTTATGTGTAATAAAGATAACAGAGTTGCCCTTTGCTGCGAAATCCTTTATAAATTTCATTAAATTATCTGATTCCTGCGGCGTAAGCACAGCGGTAGGCTCGTCCATTATTAGGATTTTCGCATCCAGATACAACGCCTTCAGTATCTCAACCTTTTGCTGAACCCCAACCGCCAAATCACCGACTTTGGCGTCCACCGGCACTTCAAAATCATAATCTTGAGCCAGTTTACGGACTTTCTCATCATAATCTTTAAGCGATATTTTCCCATGTACGTTGCCAAGAATGATATTCTCCGTAACAGTATGGGTAGGCACAAGCGAGAAATGCTGCTGAATCATTGCGATGCCCATGGACATAGCATCTTTCGGAGATTTAATTGTTTTTTCTTCACCGCGGATAAATATCTGCCCCTCATCCGCGCTGTACAGGCCGTACAGAATCTTCATAACAGTGCTCTTTCCTGCACCGTTTTCGCCAAGAAGAGCCAAAACTTCCCCTTCTCCCACTGAAAAGGAAACGTCCTTATTGGCGATTACTTTTGTGAAATATTTTGAAATATTTCTCAGTTCTACAACCGGCGTTGCCATGCTATTTCTCCTTTGTATAATAAAAAGTGTCTGTCGCAAAAATGATCTGTCGTCCATAGCACAGATAATATTTTTAACAGACACTTTTGTTTACCTATAGTGCTTTTATGCACATGTTCTGCGTCAGTCTGAGATATTAATCGTCAAACAGAGGCTTTAAGTCGACTTTGCCGGCTTTGTAATCCGAAATAGCGGTTTTGACTGCGTCAACAACTTCCTGAGGAACATTTTCCGTAAATACCGGAACAAAGATATCCTCATTTATACCTACTTCATGAACAGTCTTGCCTGCCAGTTCACCTTTCAGATATGCGTTGATTGCCCATTTGTACATTGTGGCGAAATCAAAGCTGATAGAGGCTACTACGGTTTTCGGATCGATTGTTGTCTGGTCGGAAGAATAGCCGACAACCTTGATTCCCTTTTCAATAGCGGCATCGATAGCACCAAGTCCAAGCTCGTTGGCATATACGAACAGGACATCCGCACCTTGGTCAATCATGCTTTCGGCCATCTGCTTGCCGAGAGCCACATCGCTCCAGCTGTTGGCATAAGCAAGGTTGTAGGAAGCGTCGGCAATGCCCTTTTCCTTGCAGATGGACACTGCGGTCTTTCCGTAAACCGACATAAGGTGTTCCATCGCCTGATTGGATTCTCCGCCTATCATAGCGAACTTGCCGCTCTTTGAAATGTTTCCGGCAATAATTCCGGCGAGATAGCTGCCTTCATACTCTTTGGGGAACAGGGGTGACAGATTGTCAAGGCTACAGTTTGAACCATTGACTACCATGAACATGGTTTTTGGATAATTTGCCGCTACGGCCGCCGCCGCTTCATCGAACTGAGAACCGGCCGCCATGACCAGATCGTAGCCGCGCTCCGCATATTCTCTGAATGTTGATTCAAAGTCTGCGGACTGAACGTTTTCAACAAATTCCATGTTAGTGCCAAGGTCTTTGTTGCAGGCCACAAGTCCGGCATAGTTTGAGGCATTCCAGCCTTGGTCGTTAACAGCACCGGGCAGGATCAGCACAATTTTGTAGTCGGAAGCTGCTTTTGCGGCCGCCGGACTCGGTGTGCCGTCCTCTTTCTTTGTATCACCGCCGCCGCAGCCGGCAGCAAGAATAGCAAAAGCCAGCACAATCACAAGAAGAGTTGCTACTTTCTTTTTCATATTCCCTCCGTTCCGCCGTTCCTATGGTTGTCCATGGACTCGGCTATGTGTTTAGCAACTTGCATTACTCAGTTGCAATTCTATTATAGTTTTTTTATTATTGTATACAATGTGGGAATTTTACGATTTTGTTAAAAATTTTACGGTTTTATATAAAGACTATCATTAAGACGCACACATTAATCTTATTTTTGTTAAATTTCACAAATAATTAAGTATGTTTTTTATAATTTGAATAATAACTCTGCGTTTTTGGCATATTTCAAGCTATCGGAAAGATGCTCTTTGCAATACCCACAAATTCGGATATCAGCGTGTAATAGTTTAATGTCATACAAACTTAAAATTTTAGACAATACTTCTAAATTTTCAAAATTAAATTACTTCCTTTTAGGGATTAAAAAACTATATAATGATGTTTGCGCTTGACAAAAAATCTGCATTCTGATAATATAAATAAATATGAAGCATACTACTTATTAAATGGGGTTGCTGTATGAAGCACAACAACACAGGGTTTTACATTAAGCGTATATCCGACTATATCGAGGCAGACGCAAACAGAGCACTGGAACAATACGGGCTAACCTGTGCGCAGGCTCGCGTACTGTCATTTCTTTTGCAGTCTCAGGATAAGACCATTATTCAAAAGGATATAGAAGATTATTTTGAGATTAAACACCCAACTGTAATAGGCATACTTCAGCGTATGGAAGCGAAAGGCCTCATCGTCAGTTCAGTGGATCCGCGGGATAAAAGGCAAAAAATTATTAAACTGACCGATTCGGCTTTTGAGCTTGAGAAAAAAATAGCGGATCATGTTGAAGCAACGGAAAAGCGTATGGCCGAAGGGATGACAGATGAGGAAGTTGACTGCATTAAGCGGTTGCTGTATAAGGTTTATAAAAATATCAGCAAAAAAACAAACTAAAAGGGCACCCGCTCTTTTATTTTGCGCATATAAGTAGCAAGCTACATAATTAAAGAATAGTAGATCAGCAGACTTCTTTTCATTGGTTCTTTACCAATCAGGAAATTGCAGCATCTATTGTTAAATATTTCACCAAAAAGAGGGAAAAAGTTATGACAGACGCAGTATTAGAGTATGGCCTTACAGATGATCAAAAGGAAATTCAAAAGCTTGCCCGTGAATTTGCACGCAGGGAGCTTACATGGGATAAGCTGAAGGAGTTTGACGATCGCGGCGAGTTCCCGATGGACCTTTACAAAAAGGTTGCGCAAATGGGATTGACAACGCTTATAATTCCCGAAGAATACGGCGGAGGCGGAATGAATCAGCTTACATGCGCTATTGCAATGGAGGAGCTTGCTTATGGAGATGCAGGTTTTGCGCTCTCTGTTGGAGCAAACAGTTTAGCGATTGATCCAATACTTTTATTTGGCACGGAGGAGCAGAAAAAATACGTTTCAAAGTTCTATGTGGAAGGAGGAATAGGCGCGTTTTGCCTTACGGAGGCGGATGCAGGTTCAGATGCTGGTGCGTGCCGCACAACCGCAGTCCGCGAAGGCGGTGAGTACATAATAAACGGAACTAAAGCCTTTATAACTAACGGAAGTATTGCAGATATTTATACGGTTTTTGCGCTTACTGAACCGTCTGCAGGAGCTAAAGGACTGTCTTGCTTTATTGTCGAACGTAGCCGCGAGGGTATTTCCACAGGCAAAGATGAAGATAAAATGGGAATACGGCTTTCTAATACCGCCGAAGTTGTTTTTGATAACGTAAGAATTCCGGCGGATCATCTTGTGGGTAAAGAGGGCTTAGGATTTAAGATTGCCATGACTACTCTTGACATAACACGCCCGGCAGGAATAGGAGCAGGTGTCAGTGGGCTGTGCCGTTCCGCTATAGACAAGTGTATTGAATACTCGAAGATGCGGGTTACATTTGGACAACCTATAATAACCAATCAGGCAATCCAGTTTATGATTGCAGATATGGAGATACAGGCTCAGGCTGCGCGAACGTTTTCTTACAGAGTTGCCGATATGATAGATAATGGAATAGTTGACCCAGTTGCCGGAGCTGCGGCGAAAGCT
>JAAYWX010000150.1 GCA_012516225.1 Clostridiales bacterium | reverse complement strand
TTCATAGGATAGCGGGCGGATAAAATATATTTTTCTTAAGTCCGTTTTTTCGGACACAGACAAGCATATATTTATTATATAAATAATGCAAACTTTAAATCAGCAAACACATGATAATTTTTAGAGGTGTTATTATGCTGGATGATTTCGGTTCATTTGGTAAAGACCTTGACGGCTATATAAATTATATGTATGCATTTAAGGAAAGCCAAAAAGGAGGCGGAGGAGGAAAAAAGCCTCCCTCAAACAGCGGCTGCCTGACTTCGCTTGCTTTTGCTCTGGCGTTTATTCTGGTAATCACCGCCCTGCTCTCTTATTAATGTGTTAATGTGCCGCAAATACATTTTATTTCTAATTATTAGTCTGTACCCGTGCCGTTCCGCAAGGAACGGCCGCTTTGCTTGGCCTTTTTTGTAAAGTCCCCTTCTTCCTTTCGTCCGGTTCGTCACCGCGTATAAACACTCGCCCCAGTCTTCCGCCCAAACGGCTCAGTATTTCGTTTGTAATCGTATCCGCTTGTTTTGCTATTTCCCCGGCCTTTATTTCCTCGTTCCCCGTTTTTCCTATAATCACAGCAATATCGTTTTGCCGTACATTGGGAATTTCAGTTACATCCACCGTCATCTGATCCATGCATATAAGCCCTATAATCGGCACCTTTCTGTCGGAAATAATTACGCTTCCTCTGCCGCATGAAAGACTTCTCGGAACACCATCAGCATATCCTATAGACAAAACCGCAATTTTCATATCACGCGTTGCAACAAACCTCATACCATAGCCTGTGCTTTCCCCAGCTTTCAGTTCTTTTATGGCGCTTACACGCGCTTTAAGCGAGAGAACTGGCTTCAGTTCGTTCCCTAACTCTTCCGTATCTTCCTGTGTACTTAGAAGCCCGTAAATAGCTATCCCGATCCTCGCATAATCACAGTTCAGCCCGGGATAGTTAATTGCACCGTAACTGCTTTGAATATGTATCCTCGGACATCTAAATCCTTCCGCTCTTATCTTCTCAATAACTTCATAAAAGGCCTCTATCTGAGCTTCCGTATAGTCGGCATAAGGATTTTCAGTACTATCTGCCGCACATAAATGAGTATATATTCCATCTATAACCAGATTTTCACACCGTAAAATTTCCAATATATTCTCAATATTTTCGCAGCGTTCCCCCAAGCGGTGCATTCCTGTGTCAACCCCAATATGCACATGTGTTTTCTTTCCGAAACTATCAAGAATTTTTGCATACCTTGCATCTATCGCTGTTTGTGAAAGCCCGTATTTCCAAAGCAATCCGAAATCGCGCGGATGAGTATAGCCTAAAATGAGTATTTCACTCTTAACTCCCCCTTTGCGCAGCTCTACACCTTCCCTAACAGTGGCAACGCAGAAAGCATCGGCTCCCGCAGCCTCCAGTTCCAATGCTACGGCTAAAGCTCCGTGTCCATAGGCATTTGCTTTCAGAACGGGCATAACCTTGCATGATTTTGGAAGCCGCTGCTTTAAAACATTATAGTTATGCCTTAGATTGCCCATATTAACTTCAGCCCACGCACGACCTGTTTCTGGCGAGTACATCCTCATCACCTCCAGACAGTTATTATAAATCCATCCGTATTATTCCCTGAAACTGTAAACAGCGCATTTTCATCTATCTCCATAAACGTGTCCCCATGCTCTGCCGCCCTTAAATATGAAATTTCCGCATTCCTCTGTCCATAAGCACAGACATATGGATTAAGAGAATATTCATGCTCTCTTAGAAATTGATGATATTCCTCGAAAACCATTTCTCTCTGCCGCATTATAAGCGCATGAGGAATTCCTACATATCTGAAATGCCATGGTTCCCACGCTATTCCTGTTATCTTTTCCTTTCCTCTCGGATACCTCTCTACAAATCCGAACATTGCCGCTTTTCCTCTGAAGTTTCCGCATATCCCTTCGTAAGGGAAATCTGGACGGATAAAGTCTATTTCGGTTCTATTCTCGGCAAGATCTACGGCAAGTCCCGTATGATGCTCGCTGCACCCCGGAAATGCGACGTATTTTTGCGTAAATTTTCTGCCATTCTTCTTGATAGATTGTTCGTAAATATCAGCTTGTTCTGCCTTTGAACGCCACCCGCTTACCGCTATGATCCTATCTTTCGCATTTGTTTCCTCAATGAGCTTGTTCAAAAGGCCAGCACTCTGTCTTTCCATAAGTACCGCATCTTTTTCTTCGTCAAGGGGAACAAGCGGAACATTGCATATATCATCACGAAATGGACTTTTTTTGTTCACAAGGATAAGGCTGCCTCTGTACAGCGCCTTCTCCGAAAGCACAATTCTTTTCATTCTCCCACTGCCAGTTCTATAACTGATGTAATAACTTGGGTAAATGTCATTCCCGCCGCCTTCATCATGCTGGGATAGCGGCTGTGGGCAGTAAAGCCCGGAATAGTGTTTACCTCGTTAAAAACCACTTCTCCCGATGGTTTTAAGAACATATCCACCCTTGCAAATCCCCGGCAGCCGAGAGTTTTATAAATAACCTTTGCTGTTGTTTTTATCTCTTCCGCTTTTTGGGGAGAGATTCTTGCGGGTACATGTATTTCAGATGTAATCAGACTGTATTTTTC
>JAAYWX010000149.1 GCA_012516225.1 Clostridiales bacterium | reverse complement strand
TCATTGCTCTGTCCACTTTCTGTCTTCTTTTTTCCGAAAGCCAAGGTTTCATTGCCTCAAGCAGTTCCTGCTTGTCATTTTTCGTATTTATGCTGTTCATTGCGACGCTGAGCAGTTTTTGTATCCCGACGCTCCCCATTACATTCTGTATTACGGAGGACAGTCCTCCAGGAATATTGTTAAGGTTAAGACCGGACAATATATTATCGAGCGGCGGTGCTGCCTGACTGTCTCCCCCGCCGGATGCCGGAGTGGAATTACCGCCGTCCGTACCCATTATCTGCCCCGCCATATCCATTATTTTTTTCATCTGGTCCGGATCAGAAAGGATTCCGTTAATCATTCCCTCCAGGTCATTCACTTTGGCAGCCTCCTATCCTTATTTTTTTCCAAAACTCTCGCTGATTTTTTTTGCCAGTGCCTTTCCCTCATCTGTGGATAAAACCTGTGCCAAAACCCTGTTTACGGTATCTTTGTCCCCCTCGGCAATGGCCTTTTTAAGCGCATTCCCGTCCACCATTTTCCCTATTTTCTGACCTTCCGCAGAATTGACAACATTTTTGAGCTGATCGGCTTTGCCGTTTTTTATAAGTTCCTGTCTCATCTTTTCAAAATCGTTCATTGCCGCACCTCCAAAACCTTTTCAGTTCAGTATATTCAGCAATTGTTCCGTGGTTACTTTCCTCAATTGCGGAAGCCATTAAAAATAAAAGGTGATTTTACATTGAAACTTGCTGTTTTTTCCGACTCTCACGGCCGCCCGGAAAGGATGTTGGATGCAATTTCCCGCTTTTCTCCAGATATTGTCGTCCATCTTGGAGATGGCGAACGGGACTTGGACAATATTGAAGAGAAATTCCCTCAAATTCCGCTTAAAAGCGTGCGAGGAAACTGTGACCTTTTTTCCGCTCTGCCAGAAACCCAGTTTTTTAATGTAGGAAAATATAAAATATTTATTACCCACGGCCATATTTTCAGCGTAAAAAGCACGCGCTCCCTTCTTGTTGAACGTGCAGTGCAGCTCGGTGCAGATATTGTTATGTACGGTCATACCCATATTGCCGAATATAGGACAGCAGGAACGCTGCATATTTTAAATCCGGGTTCCTGCGGTTTGTCATCTTCCCCCAGCTTTGCGGAAGTTGAAATAACCGAAGACGGTATTTCTGTAAGAATAATCAGATTATGAAAATAAAAATACCGCTTCACAAAGAAGCGGTATTTTTATTCTTTATTATTCAGTTTGCAGGCAAATCCGTACCTGTCGCAGGCGGAGCTGACGGAGGCGCGGAAACTGACGGCGACGGGCTTGGTGACGCGGATGCCTCCTTATGCTTAAATATTACATAAAGTGTATGGTCCTTATCCACCTTGTTAAATGTGTAGCTCGTAAGGGCGCCGACGCTTGTACCGTCAACTTTCACCTCGCGGACTTCATAACCTTCATCGGGGATAATCTCAAAAGTCTGGTCTTTGCCGTCCTCTACAGTCACTATTCCTTTGGGGCTTACACTTCCGCCCTTGCCTGCTGTAACCGTGATCGTGTGCATTGACGGCTCCTGTCCTTTTGAAACGGTAACCATCACAGTCCCGCCTTTTTTAATTTTTGCGCCCTTCATCGGGCTTTGTGAAACAATTTTACCGGCATCTTCACTGCTATAAACATCTTCCGTTTTATTGATTGCCAGCCCAAGTACTGCAAGATCGGAAATGGCCTCATCATATGTTTTGCCCAGAATTTCCGGAACTTCAATATATTCTTCTGTTGAAACATCTTCGGTCTTTTTGCCCGCCGAAATTACAAGCGTCACCGTATCGCCTTTTTTTACGGTTTTCCCCTCTTTAATACTCTGTTTAATTACAGTATTTTCTATGGCCTCACTTTCTTCAGAAATGGTGACAACTTCAAGTCCCATTCCTTTTAGCAGAGTAACAGCCGCTTCCTGAGTAGTGCCGAGTACATTCGGCATTTTGTCTTTTCCGTTATCCTTAATAAAATCAAAAGCCCCGCCCATAATAGTCAGTATAAGCGTAAGAACCGCAAGCAGAGCCACTGCAGCGACAAAAAGCTGCTTTTTGCGTATATCCTTATCCGTTCCTTCCGGTTGCGGCCTACTTGGGGTGCCTCGACCTGCACTTTCCGGTACCGCACGCCTTACAGGTCTTTGCCCTGCGGAATTTGAAACGGGGGAAACTGGCATTTTGCTTTTTTCTCCGGTATCGGTTTTGATAACCCGAGTCCTGTCGGGATCGCTGCCTGCCTTCCATACTCTTGTGTTGAAAATCTCGTCATCATCAGCATTAAGCAGTTCATCTGCATTGTGAATTGTAACTTCGGGATTTTGTGCGCGTTTTTCATAAATTCTAACGTCTTCCGAGGGCTCCATATCCATGCTCATTGCCCACTCAAGTGTTTTATCTTCATCTTCAGGCAATATGTAATATACAGCTCCGCAATTCGGGCATTCACCCAAAGTTGCATCTATTTGGGCTCCGCATTTTTTGCAGATAATTGTGCGCATATTTTTACCTCCAAGCTGCGGTGCATCGCGGCATCAGCTTCCGGTGCACTCATGTTTTTTATTTTATCACAGCCTTATATTTTTTTCAAACCTCAGTATAGCCGTTCACCAAATTATTCACAAATGATTCCGTTTTATGCTATAATCCGTATACTGGCTCTGCCGTAGACATTAATTGAAAAATGGAGCTGATTTTTATGAAAAAGGCGCTTGTAACAGGCGCTTCAAGAGGAATAGGCGAAGCGGTCGCCCGTGCGCTTGCAAAAGCCGGTTTCAAGGTCTATGTAAACTACTTAAACAGCGAAGAAAAGGCTTTTGCCATAGCAAACGAAATAGGCGGACTTGCCGTAAAAGCGGATGTTTCTGATTTAGAACAGGTCCGCTCCATGTTTGACGAAACAGGTGACATAAATGTTCTCGTTTGCAATGCTGGAATTTCTGAGTACGGCCTTTTTCTTGATACAAGTCCTGAAAAGTGGCGCAGGATTTTTGCGGTTAATACAGACGGCGCATATAATTGCATGCGCTGTGCACTTCCTTCTATGATACATGCGAAAAGCGGCTCAATAATAACCATATCATCCGTATGGGGAATTTGCGGAGCTTCATGTGAAACGGCATACTCCGCCTCAAAAGCAGCCTTAATAGGACTTACAAAGGCTCTTGCCAAAGAAGTCGGCCCGTCCGGAATAAGAGTAAACTGCATTGCTCCCGGCGTCATAGAAACGGACATGATGGCGCTGTTCACCGAAGAAGACAGGGCTGCCCTCCGTGAGCAAACCCCCCTATGCAGGCTCGGAACTCCGGTGGATGTTGCCGAACTTGCGGCATTTCTTGCCTCCGATAAATCAGGCTTTATTACCGGACAGGTTTTCGGTGTTGATGGCGGCTTCGGCATATAATATGCCTTTGCCGCCTCGTTTTTTATTTTGAGAAAAGTTCAGATACTTTTTGGATATAGTACGGAAGCGCACCTTCAAAATCGACCCCGTTTCTCCTTGGAGTTCCCCTTGCAGAAGTTCTGTCTATACTTTCACTGACAAGCGAAATTGCCGTTTCGGCCGCATCCGCCAGTTTTGCTCCGCGTATCATAAGCGCGGCAAATGCTGAGGCAAAAATATCACCCGTTCCGTGGAAAATCCCTTCTCTTACCGGGCGTACCGACAGGCACTCTTCCCCTGTTCTTGTATTGAAAGCGTAAACGCCTACACTGTTTTTTTCAGGGCTGACTCCGGTAATAGCTATTATCCCGCCGCAAATGCCAGAAAGCCTCTTTGCAAGCTGCTCAATATATTCTCTGTCATGGGGGCCTTCTTTATAGGGCATATCCGTAAGCAGTGACGCTTCTGTTATGTTCGGAGTTATTATATGGGCTTTCCCGCAAAGCCTGCGGAATGCCCGGCACATTTCGTCTCCGAAATGGCTGTAATATTTTCCATTGTCAGCCATTACCGGATCGACGATTATTTTTGTTTTCTCCGTTGAGAGAATGCCTATTATCTCTTCCAGCATTTCCGCCTGACCGGCTGATGCAAGATATCCGGAATAAATCCCGTCAAATGTAACATTTTCTTTTTTCCAGTGTTTTGCTATCGGGAGCATTTCGTCCGAAAGGTCTTTGAAAGTATATCCTTCAAAGCCGCCGGTATGTGTCGAAAGCAATGCAGTGGGAAGGCAGGAACATTCAACTCCGCTTGCCGAAATTACAGGAAGCGCAACAGTAAGTGAACATTTTCCAAAACCTGATATATCATGTACAGCCGCAATTCTTTTCAAATCCTCCATATGGCTTATCTCCTCTTTTTAATAATATTCTCAGCACATTTCTTCAGCAAAAAGCTTTGTAAGGCGGATCAGGATTTTAACTGTTTTGTCCATTGAATCGACGGAGCAGTACTCAAACGGACCGTGGAAATTATGTCCTCCTGTGCATAGGTTTGGACACGGCAGTCCCATAAATGAAAGGCGCGCTCCGTCCGTTCCGCCGCGTATGGGAACCACATTAGGTGCAATTCCTTCCTCCTCCATTGCCTTCTTCGCAAGCGAAATAAGCTCCATATGCGGCATGATTTTCTCGCGCATATTATAATATCTGTCCTCTGTAACAACACGAACCGTATTTTCTCCATACTTTTTGTTGAGGTAGTCTCCTGCCGTATGCATAAACTGCTTGCGCTTTTCAAACTTTTCCCTGTCGTGGTCGCGGATGATATAGCGCAGTTCCGCTTCCGCAACCGTTCCTTTTATCTGATGCAGATGATAAAACCCTTCGTACCCTTCCGTATGGGTCGGCGTTTCGCTCTGTGGAAGCATTGAAGCGTATTCTGCGGCTATAAGTGCGGCATTGAGCATTTTATTTTTTGCACTCCCGGGATGTATACTTTTCCCTTTTATATAAACGGCGGCGTCTGCTCCATTAAAATTTTCATATTCAATTTCACCGAGAGTGCCTCCGTCAACAGTATAGGCAAAATCCGCACCGAAACTCTCCACGTCGAATTTTTCAGCGCCGTTTCCCACTTCTTCATCCGGAGTAAAACAAACGCAAATCTTCCCATGAGGTACTTCTGGATGGCGGATAAGGTAGTCTACGAGAGGCATTATTTCGGCAATTCCCGCCTTGTCATCTGCTCCGAGAAGCGTCTTCCCGTCGGTTACTATCAGTTCCTCGCCTATATGGGTATTCAAACTTTCAAATTTGGCAGGGTCAAGCTTTATCTTTCCTTCATCGTCAAGTATGATTTCACCGCCATCGTAATTTTCAATCACCCGTGGCCGGACATTCTCTCCGGAAGCATCGGGGGATGTGTCCATATGAGCTATAAATCAAAGAACGGGGACTTTTTTCTCGCCCATGTTCGACGGCAGTTCCGCCATAACATAGCAGTTTTCGCTGACACGCACGTTATCAGCTCCCAGCTCAAGCAATTCTTTTTCAAGAAACCGAGCAAATTCCCACTGTTTCTCCGTACTCGGTATAACATCCGCGTTTTCTTTAGACTGCGTATCAAAACTCACATATTTGAGAAAACGTTCTTTCAGCTTCATATATACACTTCCGTTTCTTCCGTTATTTTGGGCAGTTATTTTCAAAAACCGCTCTAATATTATAACATCCGAATGTCTTTTGAAAAGGCAAAATATAAAAAAAGTCAGTATTTCGTGCATATTTTGACTTTTCACCTCATATGCTTTATTGTTGATTTCTCCGATATGTGCAACAAGCAATAACAGCGAGGTATACACATGGACAAATGGGATTACATACGTCTTATTTCCGGGCGCGGAGACAAATACGGCTACAGTGGCGGTGTCGGCGACTTGCTTGAATGGTGCGGCAAGTACAGAACAGCGGACGTAACAGAAAATGAGGCAAAGATTTTTTATGAGTCCTTAAAAAACATAAAAAAAGAAGGTTTCTCAAAAAAAGAGAAACCTAAAATAAAAGTGATTTCGCTTATCTGGGAGGGAGATAATCTGAGGGATTGACGCTTTGTCCGTCAAGTGTCATCTTAAAAATAAGGTGAGGATTTTCTTTTGTTTCACCGGGCGCGGTGGCTCCGACCGCTCCGATTACTTCACCGGTCATAACATTGTCTCCTGCATAAACCGTCGGAACTTCCGCAAGATTGGAATATATGCTTTTCAATCCTCCAGCATGCTGGATAATGACAGTTGTGCCGCCCATATCATCCGTGGTAACGCTTTCCACCTGCCCCGCACTTACAGCAAGAACCTGTGTTCCGAGCGGCGCCGATATATCAACTCCGTCATGAGTGCGCCAGTCTCCTAGCTTTTTATTGTAAATCAGCGCCGTTACGGAGTAAGGCATATCAATCTCGCCCTCAAGAGGCCAGATAAACTGAGCGGCCGCGGCGGTTTCGGCATCTTTTTTTGTCCAAGAGCCCGTTTCTTCGGTTTTGGTCGCCTCTTCAAGACTTTCATCCTGTTCAGACGCTTCTTCCGAATTCAGTTCCTGTTCCGTTTCGGGCGGAAGCACCATTTCAGGGTCTTCATTCTGAGGTACTGCAACCTCTCCGATTTCGTTTTCTGTGCCGGACACTTCTTCCACATCAGCCCTTCTGCCGCTGAACAGGAAATAGGCGGAAACACCTATAACCGCAACGCACAGGATAAGGACTATGTAGAAGCCCTTTCCGGCAAAAAATTTCTCCAGCTTTTCGCCGAAGCTTTTTTTATTGCCCATTTAATAAACCTCCTGAATAAAAAATGGTGTCTATGCAGGTATTTTTACCAGCAAAGACACCATTTATACGTTTATTTAGCAATTTTTTGAAAGTTTATTTTTTATTTCCTTATTTTCCTGCTAACTTTTCTTTATACTGTAGAAGGCATTCATTCCCGGATACTGCGCAATATCGAAAAGCTCGTCCTCTATTCTAAGAAGCCTGTTGTATTTTGCGATACGGTCGGTGCGGCTCGGTGCTCCCGTTTTAATCTGCCCTGCGTTGACAGCAACTGCAACATCTGCAAGCGTTGTATCTTCCGTTTCGCCGGAGCGGTGGGATACTACGGTAGTATAACCAGCCCTGTGCGCCATTTGAATTGTGTCCAGCGTTTCGGTCAATGTTCCTATCTGGTTGAGCTTTATGAGTATTGAGTTGGCTACTCCAAGTTCAATGCCTTTTTTCAGTCGTTCGGAATTGGTTACGAACAAATCGTCGCCCACTATCTGAATTCTTTTGCCGAGTGCATCGGTCAGCATTTTCCAGCCTTCCCAGTCTTCTTCTGCCATACCGTCTTCAAGCGATATAATCGGGTATTTATCGCAGAAATTTACCCACATATCAACCATCTGCTGGCGAGTCATAACAGTTCCACGCTTCGGCAGGTGATAGCAACCGTCCTTTTCATCAAACCAGTCTGAAACAGCAGGATCCATTGCAATTTTAAAGTCTTCTCCGGGTTTATATCCTGCCTTCTCTATCGCCTCTACAAGGGCTTTAAGTGCGTCTTCATCGCTCTTCAAATCCGGCGCATAGCCGCCTTCATCGCCCACACCGGTTGATGGGACAACCTTTTTAAGAGCATGGAACACTTCAGAGCACATGCGCAACCCTTCTTTAAAATTGGGTGCTGAAACAGGCATTATCATAAATTCCTGAATATCAACGCTGTTAGATGCGTGCGCGCCGCCGTTCAAAACGTTCATCATTGGAACCGGAAGAGTTTTTGCATTTACGCCGCCGATATATGCATAAAGGCTCATTCCGAGAGCTTCTGCCGCGGCATGGGCGCAGGCAAGCGAAACACCGAGTATCGCATTTGCTCCGAGTCTTGATTTATTCGGAGTGCCGTCTATTTCTATAAGCATTTTATCAATTGAAGCCTGATCCATCGCGTTAAGTCCAAGCATTGCCTCTGCAATTTCACCGTTCACGTTTTCAACTGCCTTGAGAACACCCTTGCCAAGGTAGCGGCTCTTATCGCCATCGCGGAGTTCGCAGGCTTCAAATGCGCCGGTAGAGGCGCCGGAGGGTACCGCCGCTCTGCCTACAGTGCCATCGTCAAGCGTAACTTCAACTTCGATAGTAGGATTTCCTCTTGAATCAAGAATTTCGCGGGCATATACGTCTACGATCTCCAAATACTTGTTTTTCAACATAATTATTCTCCTTTTCAGTAGTTATTCCTTATCATTTCACAATCAGGCTTTCTCCTGTCATTTTATCGGGTTTCTTTATTCCCATAAGTTCAAGCATGGTCGGAGCTATGTCAGCTAAACGTCCGCTGCGGAGCTTTACATCCGCTCCGCATATAATAAACGGCACCGGATTTGTGGTATGCGCCGTGTGCGGCTCCCCGTCTGTTTCAATCATGCAGTCCGCGTTGCCGTGATCCGCAGTGACAATAGTTACTCCTCCCATTTGCGCAACGGCTCCGGTAATGCGTCCGACACAAACATCAACCGTTTCAACCGCTTTAATCGCCGCCTGCAGTTTCCCTGTATGTCCAACCATGTCGCAGTTGGCAAGATTGCATATTACAACGTCGTATTTCCCGCTTTTTATTGCATCTACGCATTTTTCCGTAACTTCGTACGCGCTCATTTCCGGAATAAGATCGTATGTGGGGAATTGTTTCGGTGAGGGGACAAGAATTCTGTCCTCTCCCTCAAAAATCTTTTCCGCACCACCATTGAAAAAGAATGTCACATGAGCGTATTTTTCCGTTTCCGCAATCCGGAGCTGCGTCAGCTTCAGCTTGCTTATATATTCGCCAAAAGTGTCTTCTATATCCTCCGGCGGGAAAGCTACGGGTAATTTTTTAAGCTTTTCGTCATAGCGCGCCGTACACACATAGCGTAACGGGAAAAGACCGTTTCTGCGCTTGAACCCATCAAAATCTTCTGATGTAAGCGCATATGTTATTTCTCTTGCTCTGTCAGGGCGGAAGTTGAAGAAAATGACGCTGTCCCCGGACTTTATCATTCCGTTTTTGTCACAGACAACCGGCTCTACAAACTCATCGGTCAGTCCTTTTGCATAGCTGTTTTCTATTGCCTCAACGGGGGCTGGGTTTTCAATCCCTTCTCCGAACACCATTGCGTTATACGCTCTTTCAACTCTTTCCCAACGCTTGTCCCTGTCCATAGCATAAAATCTGCCCTGAACAGTGGCTATCCTTCCCAGCCCGATTTCATTGCATTTCAGCAAACATTCACGCATGAAGTCAGCTCCCGTTGAGGGACCGACATCACGTCCATCAAGGAAAGCGTGAATAAACACGTTTTTAACGCCCCTGCGCTTGGCCATTTCTATAAGTGCATAAAGGTGCGTATTATGGCTGTGTACTCCCCCGTTAGAGAGCAGTCCCATAAGATGCAGTGACCTGTCCCCTCCCTGACAGTTGTCCATAGCCTCCGCATATGCCTTATTCGCAAAAAATGAACCGTCCTCAATAGCGTTTGAAATACGGGGAAGTATCTGGAAAACAACCCGTCCGGCTCCGATATTGGTATGCCCCACTTCGCTGTTCCCAATCTGTCCGTCGGGAAGGCCGACATCTCTGCCCGATGCGGACAGAGTTGTGTTGGGACATTCTGCAAGCATCTTGTCAAGGACAGGCGTATACGCTCTGAAAACGGCGTTTCCCTCTCCCGGCGCAGCCAGACCGCAGCCGTCCAGAATAAGGAGGGCTGTGGGTATCTTTTTCATTTTTGCTCCTCCCCGGTAACTTCAGCAACTGCTCCGATAATTTTTGAAAATTCGGACGGTTTCAGCGAAGCTCCGCCTATAAGTCCTCCATCAATATCCGGCATTGAAAGCAGTTCAAACGCATTGCTCGAGTTCATCGATCCACCGTAAAGTATGCTTACGCTGCGCGCCGTTCTGGCACCGCTTTTAGAGCGGATAACGGCGCGTATGGTTTCGCAGACTTCCTGTGCTTCTTCTGGTGTCGCCGTTTTGCCCGTGCCTATCGCCCATATCGGCTCATACGCTATAACGCATTGACGCACTTTTTCTTCCGGAATGCTTGACATAGCGGCAAGCACCTGATACCGGATATGGTCAACAGTCAGACCACGCTCTCTCTGGTCAAGAGATTCTCCGACACATATTATGGGACTCATACCCTTTTCAAGAAGGGCAGCGGCCTTCCTCCCGACGTCAATATCCGTATCCCCGTGATACTGCCTGCATTCGCTGTGTCCCACTATAACGTAATTCACATTGAGATCGGCAAGCATTTCTGCCGAAATCTCGCCCGTATACGCACCTTTCTCGTACAGGCTGACATCCTGAGCGCCGATAGCTATCCTGTTGTCTTTCAATGAGCGTCTAAGCGTTGAAATATGCGTAAACGGCACGCACAAGGCGACCTCGCAAGTCTTAGACTTTGGCATCAGGTTTCGCAGTTCTTCCGCATAAGGCTTTACCTGCGAAGGGAGCAGATTCATTTTCCAGTTTCCCGCAATTATAGCCTTGCGGTATTTTTTGTTCATAAAACAACCTCCTATTTGTCAATAAGGCATGCTATGCCGGGCAGTTCCCTTCCCTCAAGGAATTCAAGGGAAGCTCCTCCTCCCGTCGAAACATGGGTGATTTTATCCGCAAAGCCCATCTGCTCAACTGCCGCGGTACTATCGCCGCCACCGACTATCGTAACAGCGACGGATTCCGCAACTGCCTTAGCAAGGCTCTTCGTACCATTTGCAAAAGCGGGAAATTCAAATACGCCCATAGGCCCGTTCCAAACGACGGTTCCAGCTCCTTTTACAGCTCTGGAAAACAGCTCTATGGTTTTGTCCCCGATGTCCATTCCCATCCAATCATCGGGTATGCTGTCACAATCTACAATCTTTTTCTCGCAATCCGCTGCAAAACGGTCTCCTATAGCTACATCGACCGGCAAAAGAAACTTTACGTTCTTTTCCTCTGCCTTACGAATCATCTGGCCTGCAAGCTCCACCTTGTCTTCTTCAAGAATGGATTTCCCAACATTCTTTCCTAAAGCTTTCATGAAGGTATATGCCATACCGCCGCCGATAATCTGTGTGTCCGCTTTATCTATAAGGCTGGAAATAACTCCGATTTTATCCGAAACTTTCGCACCGCCGAGCACCGCTACCAAAGGCCGCTTCGGATTTTCAAGTGCGCCTCCCATAATCGTGAGCTCTTTTTCTACAAGGAAACCGGCATATGCGGGC